>DATMEB010000263.1:0-36842 GCA_035557095.1 Nocardioidaceae bacterium
CGGCCTGCGGCCGACGGCGTGGCCGGCCACCTCCGGCCCGGCGTGGGCCTCCCGATCGGGCCGAACCCGACACCTTGACCTCGGCCGACGGGGTGCCGGCCTGGGCCAGCGCCTCCGGCGTCATCGGCTGCGGGGCGGTGAGCGCGTCGTGGTGGCGTGACTCCACTCCCGCCGTGCGGTGCAGCCGCACGACCTGGCCGACCTCGGCCTGCGCCGCGACGGTGACGACCGCGCCGGAGCTACCGGCTCGCGCGGTTCGCCCCGAACGGTGCAGGTACGCCTTCGACTCCGCCGGCATGTCGTAGTGCACGACCATCCCGACGCCGTCCACGTGGATCCCGCGTGCGGCCACGTCGGTCGCGACCACCACGTCGGCCGCGCCGGTGCTGAAGCTGCGGAGGTTTCGTTCGCGAGCGCGCTGCGACAGGCTGCCGTGCAGGTCGACCGCGGCGACGCCGGCCTTGCTCAGCCGGCGCGCCAGCGACGAGGCGCCGTGCCGCGTACGGGTGAAGACGATCGAGCGGGGGTTGGCCCGCAGCAGGTCGCGGGTCGTCTGCATCTTCTGCTCCGCGGTGACGACGAGCACGTGGTGGTCCATGGTCGTGACGGCACCCTCGCTCGGGTCGACCTCGTGGGTCACCGGCGACTTCAGGTGGCGCTTGACGAGCCGGTCGACGTCGCCGTCGAGCGTCGCCGAGAGCAGCAGCCGCTGGCCGGTGTCCGGGGTCTGCGCGACCAGCGCGGTGACCGCGGGGTAGAAGCCCAGGTCGCACAGGTGGTCGGCCTCGTCGAGCACGACCACCTCGACGTGGTCGAGGCGGCAGGCGCCGCGCTTGATCAGGTCGTCGAGGCGTCCGGGTGTGGCGACGACGATGTCGACGCCCTGTCGGAGACGGTTGATCTGCCGGTCGTACGACGTACCCCCGTAGACGGTCGCGACCCGCAGCCGCAGGGCCTGCGCGAGCGGCTCCAGCGCCTGGCGTACCTGGTTCGCGAGCTCGCGTGTCGGCAGGATGACCAGCCCGCGAGGCGACTTGGGCCGGCTGCGTCCGCCGGCCAGGCGTGCGAGCACGGGCAGGCCGAAGGCCAGGGTCTTGCCGGACCCGGTGCGGGCGCGTCCGAGCACGTCGCGGCCGGCGAGCGCGTCGGGCACGACGCACGCCTGGACCGGTGTCGGTTCGGTGATGCCCTGGTTGGCCAGGGCGCGGGTGAGGGCGGCCGGCAGGTCGAGTTCGGTGAAGTTCGGCCCCGTGGGGGCAGGGGTGACAGGGGCATGGCCGGTGACGGTCACGTGGGTAGTGCTCCAGAGATCAGGGGGGCGCCCAACCCAGATCCGCGGCGCGGAGTTGGTGAGCCGGTTGGCGCAGTGGCACCCGAATCGCTGGTCGCCTCGACGGGCGCACCGTGCACCGGGCACTGAGAAGGCCCCTACGCGAAAGCGTCCGGGGCCTTGGCTGTGTCTGAGTCTAGCACCGCGCGGGTCATGCCTCGTTCGCGCCGCCGAGCGTGAGCACGAGACGTGCGACACCTTCGTCGCCGACCACGACCGGAACGCCCCAGTCCTGCTGGTGCATGTGGCACGCCGCGCCGTCGGTCCCGGCCCGGTCGCAGGACGCCGCCTGCGCGGCGACATGGAGTACGCCGTCGCCCACCGCCGGGTCGAGTGTGACGACACGCCGGAGGTCGGTGCCGCGTCCCTCGCCGGCCGCGAGCAGCCCCGGCGGCGTCGCCGTCACCAGCAGCCGTGTCGGTGCGCCGTACCGGTCGTCGAGCTGCTGGCCCGGTGGTGGCTCGAAGCCGACCACGATCTCGACCTCGCCGGCGGTGAGCCGCGTGACCGGGCGCTGCGTCCGGTGCGCGAACCCGCTCGCGCTCACCGCCTGTCCCAGCGGCACGCCTGTCAGCCGGTGGCCGGAGGACTCGACGACGAACGCGAGGTCGCCGTCCACGAGGAGGCCCGACGGTTCGGCGAGGTCCGTCGCGAGCGTCGTGACCGACCCGGAGTGCGGGTCGTAGCGGCGCACGGCGCCGTTGTAGGTGTCCGCCACGGCCACCGACCCGTCGGGCAGCACGGCGACGCCGAGCGGGTGCTGCAGCAACGCCTGCTCGGCGGGCCCGTCGCGGAAGCCGAAGTCGAACAGTCCGGTGCCGACCGCCGTGTGCACCTCGCCGTCGCGGACGAAGCGCAAGGCGGACGTCTCGGCGTCGGCCAGCCAGAGGGTGTCGCCGTCCGCGGCCAGACCCGACGGCTGCGCGAGCCACGCCGACTCCAGAGGTCCGTCCACGAGACCCTCGTTGGCCGTGCCGGCGGCGACCGCGGACTCGCCGGCGAGCGGGTCGAAGGTCCAGAGCTGGTGGATGCCGGCCATCGCGACCCACACCCGGTCACGCCACCACGCCACGTCCCACGGTGACGACAGCGCCTCGACCCCGTCGCCGTGCATCCACTGCAGGCCGGTGCCGGCCAGGGTCCGGACCGAGCCCGAGTCCAGGGCCACCCCGCGCAGGGCATGGTTGCCGGTGTCGGCGACGACGACGTCGTAGCCGACCCGCGTCGCGACATCCGGGGGCAGCAGGGCAAGGCCGTTGGGCTCGCTGAGGCAGGCACGGTCCGGCGCACCGTCGCGCAGTCCGCGGGTGCCCGAACCGATCCGGGCGAGCACCGTCTGCCCGTCCGCCGCGAGCTGCACGACCTGATGGTGGCCGGCGTCGGCGACGAGGAAGCCGCCCGCGGGTGACCGCACCACCGTGGCCGGGAAGCGCAGCGCCGTCGAGGCCGGAGCCGGCGGGACGTAGAGATCCTGGCCCGGCTGCAGCGTGCCCGACGCCTCGTGCTCCTCGACGAGCTCTGCCAGCAGCGCGTCGATCGCATGGACGTGACCCTCGCCGGCGTACTGCGCGACGACGTAGCCCTCCGGGTCGACCAGGACCAGCGTCGGCCACGCCCGCGCCGTGTACGCCTGCCAGGTCACCAGGTCGGGGTCGTCGAGCACCGGGTGGGTGACGGCGTAGCGCTCGACTGCGGCGGCCAGCGCGTCCGGGTCGGCCTCGTGCTCGAACTTGGGCGAGTGCACGCCGACCGTCACGAGCACGTCGGCGTACCTCTCCTCCAGCGGACGCAGCTCGTCGATGACGTGCAGACAGTTGACGCAGCAGAACGTCCAGAAGTCGAGGAGGACGAACCGGCCGCGCAGATCGGCCAGGCGCAGCGTGCGGCCGCCGGTGTTGAGCCAGCCGCGACCGGACAGCTCCGGCGCCCGGACGCGCGCGCGCCGGGCCGGGCGCCCCGGCTGCCCGGGCGAGATGGCGGCGTTCACGCCCACCATCCAACCCGCCGACCCTGGGAGGCGCCGCCCGGGGCGGTTCCCTACAGTCAACCCATGGACCGTCTCGCCACGTATGTGGCTGCCTGGAAGAGCTGCGCAGCGGACGTCGAGGAGCTGCTGCGCGCGCTGGACGCGTCGGACTGGTCGAAACAGACCGACTGCCCCGGGTGGACGGTCCAGGACGTCGCCGCCCATCTCGCCGCGTTCGAGTCCGAGCTCGCGGGCCACCCGGGTCCGCAGCTGGACCAGCCGGTGGCACCCGCGGCCCACGTGACCCGCGCCTACACGCAGGCCGGTGTCGACGCGCGCAAGGACCGCGATCCGCAGGAGCTGATCGCGGAGTTCACCGAGGCGGTGCTGCGCCGGGCCCAGCAGCTCGACGCCGACCCACCCGACCCGTTGGGCACGCCACCCAACAAGCCTGAGGGCACCGAGTGGGACTGGCAGACCCTGCTCCACAACCGGGTCATCGACCTGTGGGTCCACGAGCAGGACATCCGCCGCGCCGTCGACCGCCCCGGTGACCTGGACACGCCGGCCGCTGAGATCGTCACCGAGGTGTTCGTCGGGGCACTCCCCTACGTCATCGGCAAACGGGCGGGTGCCGAGCCCGGCAGCACGGTCGTCGTCGCCGTCGACGGCAGGTCGCTGGGCTACGAGGTCGACGCCGACGGCCGCTGCCGTCCCACCGACGCACTGCCCGAGGCACCCACGGCGCGGTTGTCGATGGACGCGGAGACGCTGACCGTGCTCGGCGCCGGCAGACGGGACCCGCTGACGATGGACGTGACGGTCAGCGGCGACCGTGAGCTCGCCGAGCGCATCCTGCAAGCCATGGCCGTGACCCCGTGAGGGCGGTCCAGTGAGGACGGCCCAATGAGGACGGCCCAATGAGCTGGCGAGCCTCCGACATGCCGGACCTGCACGGACGCAGCGCACTGGTCACCGGCGTCACCGGCGGTCTCGGCCACCACACCGCGCTCGAGCTGGCCCGGGCCGGCGCACACGTCATCCTCACCGGCCGCAACGAGCGCAAGCTCGCCGACTCGGCCCGGGCGATCACCGACGCGCTCGACGACGCCGACCTCGCGACGGTGCAGCTCGACCTCGCCGACCTGTCGAACGTACGCCGCGGCGCCGAGCAGGTGCTCGACCGCACCGGCAGCACTGGCAGCCTGGACATCCTGGTCAACAACGCCGGCGTGATGGCCACGCCGTACCGGCGGACCGCCGACGGCTTCGAGCTGCAGCTCGGCACCAACCATCTCGGCCACTTCGCGCTCACCGGCCTGCTGTTCCCGGCCCTGACGAACGCGCGGGTGGTGACCGTGACCTCGCTGATGCACCGGACCGTACGCCGGGTCCCGCTCGACGACCCCCGGATGGAACGCAGCTACCACCGGTGGCCTGCGTACAGCGCCTCCAAGCTGGCCAACCTGCAGTTCGCGCTCGAGCTCGGCCGTCGCGCCCAGGCCGCCGGCCTGGCCCTGACCAGCGTCGCGGCACACCCCGGCTTCACCGCCACCGAGCTGCAGACCACCGGCCCGCAGCTCGGCGGCCGCTCGCTGTGGGCACGTGTGCTGGCCGCGGCCACGCCGGTCGTCGGTCAGTCGGCGGCGGCCGGCGCACTGCCGACGTTGTACGCCGCCACCACGCCCGATCTGCCCGGCGGCACGCTGGTGGGGCCGTCCCAGATGCTGGGGCTGCACGGTGCGCCGAAGCTGACCGGGATGTCGGGCGCGGCTCGCGACCCGGTCGCGGCTGCGAAGCTGTGGAAGATGAGTGAAGCCACCACAGGCGTCACATTCCTGTCGTGCGTCACCTAGGCTTGGATGCCGTGCTGCACACACCGGAGTTTCCGGACAGATCGGTGTCGTCTTCCCTGATGGGCTGGAGCCATACATGACCCGCGCCTTCGTGGTCCGCGCAGTGATCGCCGTTGCGGTCGTCGCGCTGTCCGGCTTCGTCGCTTTCACGCAGAAGCCCGTGCTCGGGCTCGACCTGCGCGGCGGCACGCAGATCACGCTGCAGGTGCAGGACTCGCCCAACACCAACCTGGAAGCGAACGCTCAGACCACCGACCGGGTGCTGGCCGTGATGCGCAACCGCATCGACGCGCTGGGGGTCAGCGAGCCGACCCTGGTGCGCTCCGGTGAGGACCGGATCATCATCGAGCTGCCCGGCGTCGAGGACCCTCGTGCGGCCGAACGGGCCATCGGGCAGCAGGCGCAGCTCAGCTTCCACGCGGTGCGCGGCATCGCACCGCCTCAGGACCAGGGACAGGGGCAGAACCAGGGAGACAACCAGGGGGACCTCGACCCCGGACCAGGTCTGGAGCTTCCCGACGAGGCGGGCCAGCCGTTGCGGCTGGGGCCTGCGGCACTGACCGGTGACGACGTCGGTGGTGCGACGGCCGTGCTGGAGGCCGGCGGCTGGAACGTCTCGGTCGACTTCAGTGGCGAAGGCGGCGACGCGTGGGGCAACCTCACCGCCAAGGCGGCCTGTCAGCCGGTGGGCGACCCGAAGCGGCGCGTCGCGATCGTGCTCGACGAGCGGATCATCTCCTCGCCGCAGATCGACCCGAGCGTCTCCTGCAACGTCGGCATCGTCGGTGGCGAGACGCTGATCACCGGCAACTTCAGCCAGGCCGAGGCCAACAACCTCGCCGTGCTGATCGAGGGCGGTGCACTCCCGCTGCCGGTCAAGATCATCTCGCAGAGCGTGGTGGGTCCGAGTCTCGGCGAGAACGCGATCGACGCCAGTGCGCAGGCTGCCCTCATCGGCATCGTGCTCACCGGCCTGTACATCATCGCGGCGTACCGGGTCATGGGGGTCATGGCCACCATCGCGCTGGCCTGCTATGCCGTCATCTCCTACGCGGTGCTCGTGGGGCTGGGTGCGACACTCACCCTGCCCGGCCTTGCCGGCTTCGTACTCGCGATCGGTATGGCCATCGACGCCAACGTGCTCGTCTTCGAACGTGCGCGAGAAGAGACCTCGACCGGGTCACATGGACTCCGACGTGCGCTCAACACCGGCTACAACAAGGCGTGGAGCGCCATCATCGACTCCAACGTCACCACTCTGCTCGCGGCCGGTCTGCTCTTCGTGCTCGCCACCGGACCGGTGAGAGGCTTCGGCGTCACGCTGACCATCGGTGTCCTCGCCTCGATGGTCTCGGCGCTGATCATCGCCCGGGCGCTCACCGAATGGGCAGCCAACCGGCGGTCCATCATCTCGCACCCGGACTCCTCCGGGGTCAACAGGACCGGCCGCGTGCGCGAGTGGCTGACCCGACGCAACCCCGACATCATGGGGAGACGAGGTCTCTGGCTGGCGATCTCCGGGATCGCGGTCGTACTTGCGGTGGCCGGCATCTTCGTACGCGGCCTCGACCTCGGTGTTGAGTTCACCGGTGGCCGGCAGATCGAGTACTCCTCCAGCCAGCCGATCAGCGCCAACACCGCTCGTGCGGCCGTCGCCGAGGCGGGCTTCCCGGAGGCCGTGGTGCAGGCGACAGGTGGCGGCGCGATCTCGGTTCGCGTCGGGCAGGTCTCCAACCAGGAGCAGGTGGACATCCAGAACTCTCTCGAGGAGGATGCGGGCGAGGTCAGAGTGGTGCAGGACAACTTCATCGGCCCCAGCCTCGGAGATGAGCTGCGTGACAAGGCGCTGCTCGCGCTGGGCGTCGCGCTCATCGCGCAGATGATCTACCTCGCCATCCGGTTCCGATGGACCTTCGGCGCCTCCGCCGTCCTCGCCATGCTGCACGACGTGCTCATCGTGACCGGCGTCTTCGCCTGGCTGGGCAAACCGATCGACTCCACGTACCTGGCCGCTGCACTGACCATCATCGGTCTGTCCGTCAACGACACGGTGGTGGTGTTCGACCGGGTCCGTGAGTCCTGGAGGGCCACGCCGAACGAAACTTTCGCCCGCATCTGCAACACCGCCGTGCTCCAGACCGTGCCCCGGACCATCAACACCGGCCTAGGTGCGATGTTCATCCTCGCGGCTCTCACGCTGCTCGGCGGCAGCTCACTGACCGACTTCGCGTTCGCGCTGCTGCTCGGGCTCGTGATCGGCACCTACTCGTCGGTGTTCTTCGCCACGCCGCTGGCGGTGGCGTTCCAGGCCCGGGGGAAGTCCGGTCCGCCGAAGCCGCGCGAGAAGCGCCCCGTCAGCCCGTGGGAGAAGGGCGGCCCCCAGAACAAGGCGGACAGCAGCGGCGCCGTCGTCTGACCCGTCAGACGTGCCGGCGCGACTGCACGATCCGGAACCGGTTCGCGACGTAGGCGCCGTCGGTGAACGACGCGTTCGCCGCCGGGTTGGCCCCGGTGCCGTGGAAGTCGCTGAACGCCGCCGACTGGTTCACGAACACCTGGCCGGTGAGGTTCTCGCTCAGCGCCACACCCGCGTCGAGAGCCGCCGAGCGCGCGGCCGCGACCACGTCCTCCGACGTGGAGTAGACCGAGGCGGTCATCGCACCGTGCTCGCGCACCGTGTCGCGGAACAGGTCGAGCGACGCGGACGTGTCCGGCGTACGGATGAGGTAGGACACCGGGCCGAAGCACTCGCGGGTGAAGACGTCGCTGTCGGTCGCGTCGAGGGCCAGTACCGTGGGCGTGCGCACGACCGCGTCGGCGTATGCCGGGTGCGCGACCGCGCGCGACTCCACGACGACGTCGGCCTTGGGCAGTGATCCGAGCCGCTGCAGCACGTCGTCGTTGACGATGCCGCCGAGCAGCTCGACCGCACGGGCGTCGTCACCGAGCAGCTTCTGCAGTCCGGCCGCGATGCCTTCGCCGATCTCGTCGAACGACTTGTGCCCCTCGTCGGTGTCGATGCCGTCGGCCGGGACGTAGACGTTCTGCGGGGCGGTGCACATCTGACCGGAGTACAGCGAGAACGAGAACGCGAGGTTGGTGCACAGTCCCCTGAACGAGTCGGTGCTGTCGACCACGACCGTGTTGACGCCCGCCTTCTCGGTGAACACGACGGCCTGGGTGGCGTTCTGCTCCAGCCACTCGCCGAACGCGTTGGAGCCGGTGAAGTCGACCAGCTTGACGTCCGGGTGGGTCGCCAGCACCTTGGCCAGGCCGTCGGCGGGGTCCTCGGCCGCGAGCGTGACCAGGTTGGGGTCGAAGCCGCACTCGCCGAGTACCTCGCGTGCGGCCTGCACCGTGATCGCCAGCGGGAGCACGGCGCCGGGATGCGGCTTGACCACGACCGGGTTGCCGGTGACCAGCGATGCGAACAGTCCGGGCCAGGAGTTCCAGGTCGGGAAGGTGTTGCAGCCGATCACGAGCCCCACACCGCGCGGCACCGCGGTGAACGTCTTCTCCATCCGCAGCGGCTCGCCCCTGCCGGGCTTCTCCCACACCGCGGTCTGCGGGTGCCGGGTCATCTCGGTGTACGCGTAGGCCAGCGCCTCGAGCGCCCGGTCGAGCGCGTGCGCTCCGCCGGCCTGGAACGCCATCACGAACGCCTGGCCCGAGGTGTGCTGAACGGCGTTGCCCAGCTCGAAGATGCGGGCGTGCAACCGGGCCAGGACCTCCATGCACACGGCCGTGCGTGCGAGCGGGCCGGCGTCGCGCCAGGCGGGGATGCCCGCCCGGGCTGCCGTCATCAGCGTGTCGACACCGTCGGCCGCGACCCGGGGGTAGGCCGCCTCCAGGGGCAGGCCGAACGGTGACTTCTCGGTCGACACCGTCCCGGTCGCCCCGGGAGTCTCCAGCGGGAAGTCCTTGCCCAGCAGCGCCTCGAACGCGGCCTTGCCCTCGTCGGCGGCGCTCTCGCCGTACACCTTGGGGCTCGGTGACTCCGGGAACGCGGAGAAGTAACCTCGGGTACGGATGGCCTCGAGTGCCTGGTCGAGCACCGGACGATGACGCGACTCAAGATCTGAGACGGGCAGGCTCATGAGGTTCCTCCGAACGGCAGTGTTGTTACATTCCCTCAGCGTTCTTGCAACAGTGTGTCACAGGCTCGGGCGTGGGCAAGACCCAGCGACGGACCATCCGGAGCTGGCCACCGGCGAAGGAACCCCAGGGCGTAGGAACCCAGCGCAGAAACCGGCGAACGAACCCAGCGAAGGACGAGCGTGCTACTTCGAGCGATGACCGATGCGGACACCTACGCGGTGCTGTCGCTGAACGCCAGCAACATCGACGCGACCGGCCCGCTCGACCTCGACCGGCTGGCCAAGATCCGGTCGATGGCGTCGCGGGCCGACGTGGTCGAGGTCGACGGCTGGATCGCGGCGTTCGCGCTCGTCCTCCCGCCCGACGCCGACTACGACTCGGCCAACTTCGCCTGGTTCCGCGAGCGCTACGGCAACGAGTTCCTGTACCTCGACCGCGTGGTGGTCTCGCGGGCCAACCGCCGCTCCGGGATCGCCGGGCGGATCTACGACGCCGCCGAGGCCGACGCGGCCTCGCACGGCCGGCTGGCGTGCGAGGTCAACGCCGAGCCGCCCAACGACGCCTCGCTCGCCTTCCACACCAGCCGGGGCTTCGTCGAGGCGGGCCGGTTGACGCACGTCTCGGGCAAGGTCACCGCGATGTTCGTCAAACAACTGGGGGCCTCGGGTGGCAGATAGGTGGCCTGAAGGTGAGACCGCAATATGGCTGATGTCGGCGACCAGGTGAAACGCCTGCAGGTGACGGCCCAAGAGACAGCGCAGCGCTGCGCGGAGCTGATGTGGGCCGACGACGGCGCCAGCCAGGGCCTGGGGATGCAGCTGGTCTCCGTCGGACCCGGCCGGGCCGTGCTGAGCATGATGGTGCGCCCCGACATGGCCAACGGACACGGCATCGCCCACGGCGGGTTCATGTTCACGCTGGCCGACTCCGCGTTCGCGTTCGCCTGCAACAGCCGCAACCGGCGTACGGTCGCGCAGGGCTGCGACATCGCGTTCCTGGCGCCGGTGCGCACCGGCGAGGTGTTGCAGGCCGAGGCAGTCGAGCGCTGGCGGCAGGGACGCAACGGCATCTACGACGTGACGGTGCGCTGCGGTGACCAGGTGGTGGCCGAGTTCCGCGGTCGCAGCCGCGAGATCGGTGGCACGTTCCTCGAGGAGGAGCAGGGGTGACTGAGCTGGGCTCGCTGGGCGCTCCTGCGCTGCAGGAGCTGCAGCTGGACCGGCTGCGGTGGTCGCTGCGGCACGCGTACGACCACGTGCCGCACTACCGCTCGGCGTTCGACGCCGCGGGCGTGCATCCCGACGAGGTCGCGTCGATGGCCGACCTTGCGCGCTTCCCGTTCACGACCAAGGCCGACCTGCGCGGCAACTACCCGTTCGGCATGTTCGCCGTGCCCCGCGAGGAGGTCGTGCGCGTACACGCCTCGTCGGGCACGACGGGACGACCCACCGTTGTCGGCTACACCGCAGACGACGTGAGCATGTGGGCCGACGTCGTCGCACGTTCGATCGAGGTCGCCGGTGGTCGCCGGGGCGACGTGGTGCACGTGGTGTACGGCTACGGCCTGTTCACCGGCGGGCTGGGTGCGCACTACGGCGCAGAGCGACTCGGCTGCACCGTCGTACCCGTCTCCGGCGGCATGACCGAACGCCAGGTGCAGCTGATCCGCGACTTCGAGCCCCGGATCATCATGGTGACCCCGTCGTACTTCCTCAGCATCGTCGACGAGATGGAACGCCAGGGGATGGACCCCGCGGCGAGCTCGCTGGAGATCGGCATCTTCGGCGCGGAGCCGTGGACCGACGAGATGCGCCGCGAGATCGAGCAGCGCTGCGGCATGCACGCAGTCGACATCTACGGGCTGTCGGAGGTGATCGGGCCCGGAGTCGCGCAGGAGGCCGTCGCCACCAAGGACGGGCTGCACGTGTGGGAGGACCACTTCTACCCGGAGGTCATCGACCCGGTCACCGGTGAGGTGCTGCCCGACGGTGAGGAGGGCGAGCTCGTCTTCACCTCGCTGACCAAGCAGGCGATGCCGATCGTGCGTTACCGCACCCGCGACCTGACCAGCCTGCTGCCGGGCACGGCGTGCGCGCCGTACCGTCGCATGCACAAGGTCACGGGCCGCACCGACGACATGATGATCGTGCGTGGCGTCAACGTGTTCCCCACCCAGGTCGAGGAGCAGATCCTGAAGGTGGAGGGACTCACGCCGCACTACCTGTGCGTGCTCTCCCGGCCGGCGCGGATGGACGAGCTGACCGTGCGCGTCGAGGCGCACGACGCGGGGATCGACGAGCACGCGCGGGCGCGGATGACCCAGCAGCTGGTCACGCTGGTCAAGGACAACGTCGGGGTCAGCATCGGCGTCGAGGTCACCGAGCCGCACGCGCTCGAACGGTCCCTCGGCAAGGCCAAGCGGATCGAGGACCACCGCAGCCTGCAATGAGCAGTTCGCGCCGTCTCGCTGCGAAATCCCCTATGCCCCGGCTGGTCACCCGGCGGGAGGAGCGGTCTGGCACCGGGAGATACCCTCACTCCGAGATCGCCCGTACGACCAGCCACCTGCCCCTGCCGAAGAGGATGGCGACAAACCATGACCCAGATGCTCTCCGACGTCACCGTGGTCGATCTGACCCGCGCCCTGGCGGGACCACACGCGGCGATGATGCTCGGCGACCTCGGCGCCAGGGTGATCAAGGTCGAGTCCCCGGGCGGTGACGACAGCCGTAGCTGGGGCCCGCCGTTCGTCGGCGAGGGGGACGAGCGCGAGTCGACGTACTTCATGTCCGCCAACCGCAACAAGGAGTCGGTGACCGCCGACTTCAAGAGCGACGAGGGCAGGGAGCTCCTCACTCGACTGGTGAAGCGCGGCGACGTCCTGTGCGAGAACTTCCGTTCCGGTGTGCTCGACCGGCTCGGCTTCTCGGTCGAGCGGCTGCACGAGATCAACCCCGGCCTGGTGATCCTGTCCATCACCGGGTTCGGCCACGACGGCCCCGAAGGCGGGCGCGCCGGCTACGACCAGATCGCGCAGGGAGAGGCCGGGCTGATGAGCATGACCGGGCCCGGCCCCGACGACCCGACCAAGGTCGGTGTGCCGATCGGCGATCTGCTGGCCGGGATGTACGGCGCTTACGGCGTCGTGTCCGCGCTGCTCGAGCGCACCCACACCGGCCGAGGCCGGGTGGTGCGGACGAGCCTGCTCGCGTCGATCATCGGCGTGCACGCCTACCAGGGCACGCGCTACACCGTCGCCAAGGACGTACCGCGTGCGATCGGCAACCACCACGCCGCGATCGCGCCGTACGGCCTCTTCCGCACCGCGGACGCACCGGTCCAGGTCGCGGTCGGCAGCGAGTCGCTGTGGCAGCGCTTCGCGCCGGTCGCGCGGCTCGACCCGGCCGACTCCCGGTTCGCCTCCAACCCCGAGCGGGTCGGGCGCCGTGAGGAGCTGATCGGCGAGATCGAGAAGGTGTTCATGGAGAAGTCGGCCGAGCACTGGCTGGACGCGCTCGCGACCGCCGGAGTGCCCGCGGGCAAGGTGCGCACACTCGACGACGTGTTCACCTGGGACCAGACGCTCTCGCAGGGGCTGCTCATCGACGTCGAGCACCCGACGGCCGGCGCGGTGCAGCTGCCCGGCCCGCCGCTGCGCTTCGACGACAACGCGTACGCCGGCAGCCGCGAGAAGCACGGCGCCCCGCCCCGTCTCGGCGAGCACAACGAGAGCGTGCGCGCCTGGCTCGACGAGCTCGACGCCGCCGACCAGAACGGGGACGGCGGCGGCCGGTGACCCGGCGCCTCGGTGCACAGGAACTGCTCGACCTCGTCCTCGACGACGCGTCGTTCAAGTCGTGGGACACGCCGCCGCCGATGCCGGCAGACATGTCGGAGTCGTACGCCGCCGAGCTCGCCGAGGCGCGTGAACGATCCGGCGTCGACGAGTCGGTGCTGACCGGCGAGGGCCTCATCCGCGGCCGCAGGGTCGCGGTGGTCGTCTGCGAGTTCCGCTTCCTGGCCGGGTCGATCGGCACCGCCGCGGCCGAGCGCCTGGTGCAGGCCGTCGAACGCGCGACCGCGGAAGGTCTGCCCCTGCTCGCGGCCCCGGTGTCGGGCGGCACGCGCATGCAGGAGGGCACCGGCGCCTTCGTGCAGATGGTGAAGATCTCCGCCGTCATCGCCCGGCACAAGTCGGCCGGGCTGCCCTACCTGGTCTACCTGCGGCACCCGACGACCGGCGGGGTGTTCGCGTCCTGGGGCTCGCTCGGCCACCTCACGGTCGCCGAGCCCGGCGCGCTGGTCGGGTTCCTCGGCCCGCGTGTCTACGAGGCGCTGTACGACCGGCCGTTCCCCGAGGGCGTCCAGGTCTCGGAGAACCTCTACCGCCGTGGTCTCATCGACGCCGTCGTCGAGCCGGAGGAGATCGCCGAGGTCCTCGACCGGGCGCTGGCCGTGCTGTGCAGCGACCGCAGCGGCGACGAGCCGTTGACGTCGCCCGAGCCGGACACCGAGGACTTCCCGGAGACGTCGGCCTGGGAGTCGATCACCCGTTCCCGGCGGCCCGAGCGTCCAGGCGTGCGCCGACTGCTGCGGTACGCCGCGTCCGACGTCGTACCTCTCAACGGCACCGGCGAGGGCGAGTCCGACCCCGGCCTGCTGATCGCGCTCGCGCAGTTCGGCGGGGCGCCGTGCGTGTTCCTCGGCCAGGACCGGCGCGGGCAGACCACCGACCGGCCGATGGGTCCCGGCGCACTGCGCGAGGCGCGACGCGGTATGCGGCTGGCCGCCGACCTCGACCTGCCGCTGCTCACGGTCATCGACACGCCGGGTGCGGCGCTGTCGGTGGAGGCCGAGGAGGGCGGCCTGGCCGGGGAGATCGCGCGCTGCCTCTCCGACCTGGTCACGCTCGAGGCGCCCACGATGACGCTGCTGTTCGGGCAGGGCACCGGGGGCGGGGCCCTCGCGCTGCTGCCTGCCGACCGGGTGGTCGCCGCGCAGCACGGCTGGCTGTCGCCGCTTCCGCCCGAGGGCGCGAGCGCGATCGTCTACCGCACCGCCGACCGGGCCGCCGAGATGGCCGACAGCCAGGGCGTGCGTTCGGTCGACCTGCTGCGTGCGGGGATCGTCGACAGGATCGTCCCGGAGCGGCCTGACGCCGCCGACGAGCCCGAGGCGTTCTGCCGCCGCGTCGGTGAGGTGCTCCGCCAGGAGCTCGCGATGCTCCTGCACCAGCCGCGCGAGCGCCGGCTGCAGCAGCGACACGAGCGCTACCGCAACCTCGGCGTGCGCTGACCGGACGGCTCACGCCCGGCGGAGTGGACGAGTCGGCGCGTCACCGACGGTGGGCGACCGTGACCTCCCACACCTGGTGGAACCACAGCTCATCGTCGACATGATGCGGGCGGAGGCCGGTCGACTTTCCGCCGGCGATGTCGGTCTCGAACGCCTCGCGCACGAGCGCGGCCGCCTCCGGGTCGGTGACGGCCTGCTCCAGCCACTGCTCGACCGGCCGGTCGATCTCGCGCTCGGCGACCGTGTCGACCTCCAGGCCGTGCTCGCGCAGCCACGTGCGCACGGCGCCCCGGGGCGGCATCCTCAGGTGCGAGGGGTCGCGCAGCTGCTCCACGTGGTCCTGGCAGGCCGCTTCCGCAGGGTCGTTCGAGGCCACGAGGTCCTTGACCACGAGACGCCCACCCGGACGGAGCACACGCACCATCTCGGAGATCGCCGGCCCGGGGTCGGCGAAGTGGTGCAGGGAGAACCGCGTGACGACCAGCGTGAAGCTGTCGTCGGGGAACGGCAGGTTCTCGGCCGAGCCGGAGACGAACTCCACGTGGTCGCGACCCTCCGCCTCAGCGGCGGCACGGCCTTCGCTGATCATCGCCGGTGTGGTGTCCACGGCGGTGACCCGGGCGACGCCGAGTGCGAGCGCGCGACCGACGAGGCCGGTGCCGGCGGCCACGTCGAGGACCACGTCGTCGGGGCGGGGGTCGATGAGCCCGAGCAGCCAGGGCAGGCCGGTGGTGAACGCGATGTTGAGGCTTTCGTCCTCGAATGTCACAGCCTGCCGGGTGAACGCCTCCCGGATCCTGTCGTCGTGCGAGCCAGCCATGGGGCCACGGTAGCGACGTGCGGAGCAGGTGTGTCGCGAGACCTGGCACTCTGCGAGGATCGACCGATGGACGACCTCTGGTATCGCTCGGCCGGTGACCTCGCCGCCGCGATCCGCCGCCGCGAGCTGTCCGCCCGCGAGGTGGTCCAGGCCCACCTCACGCGGATCGAACAGACCAACCCCGCCGTCAACGCCGTTGCGACCCTGGTGCCCGAACGTGCGCTCGCGGAGGCGGACGCCGCCGACGCCGCGCTGTCGGGCCGTACGGGGGGCGGGCCTACCGGTCCCCTGCACGGTCTCCCGGTCCTGCACAAGGACACCCACGAGACCGCCGGGATCCGCACGACCTACGGCTCGCCGCTGTTCGCCGACCGGGTGCCCGACTTCGACGAGCTGGTGATCGAACGCCTTCGTGCCGCGGGCACGGTCGCCCTGGGCAAGTCCAACGTCCCTGAGTTCGCGGCGGGGGCGCACACGTTCAACGAGGTCTTCGGCACCACCCGCAACCCGTACGACCCGGGGCGTTCCGCCGGTGGTTCCAGTGGTGGCGCGGCGGCGGCACTGGCCTGCGGCATGACCCCGCTGGCCGACGGCAGCGACCTCGGCGGATCGCTGCGCTACCCCGCGTCGTTCTGCAACGTCGTCGGCCTGCGGCCCTCGCCCGGGCGAGTCCCGACGTGGCCCGCGCAGGCGGCGTGGTCGACGATGAGCGTGCAGGGTCCGATGGGCCGCTCGGTGGCCGACACCGCCCTGATGCTGTCGGCGATCGCCGGTCCCGACCCGCGTTCGCCGATCGCGCTGGAGACCCCGGGTTCGGACTTCGCCGTGCCCCTGGATCGCGACCTGTCCGGCCTGCGGGTCGCGTGGACGCCGGACCTCGACGGTGCGGTCGCGGTCGAGCCGCAGGTCGTGCAGGCCCTGGAGCCCCAGCTCAAGGTGTTCGCCGACCTGGGGTGTGAGGTCGAGCAGGCATGCCCGGACTTCTCCGGCGCCGACGAGGTCTTCCGGATCCTGCGCGGGTGGCTGTTCGAGCTGCGGCTCGGCGCGCTCGTCGAGCGGCATCGCGACCGGATCAAGCCGAGTGTGGTGTGGAACGTCGAGGTCGGCCGCGACCTGACCGGCAGCGACATCGCCCGTGCCGAGGTCCTGCACACCCGGCTCTTTCACCGGGTCCGCGAGTTCTTCGAGCGCTACGACGTGCTGCTGCTGCCGGTCAGCCAGGTGCCGCCGTTCGACGCGCGGCTGGAGTACCCCACCACGATCCAGGGCGTCGAGCAGGAGACCTACCTCGACTGGATGCGCTCGGCGTACTGGGTGTCCGCGACCGGGTGCCCGGCACTGTCGGTGCCCGGCGGCTTCACCGAGGACGGTCTTCCCGTCGGGCTGCAGGTGGTCGGGCCGCACCACGCGGACCTGCGCGTGCTGCAGGTGGGCCACGCGTTCGAGCAGGCCACCGGCGTGGCGTTGCGGCGGCCGCCGCTGTAGGACGTGTCGGTCACGCCCTAGGCCGAGGTCACCAGCTCGCCGCGGCGCAGCGCGTCGTACGCCTCGGGGTCGGTGTGCCACAGATGCCTGCGCGTACGCCGGCGGTAGCGCAGCAGCTGGGTCAGCCCGAACGCCCAGACGAGGTACTGCACACACATCGCGATGCGGAAGTCACCGGCGGAGTAGTCGGTCGCGTCGCCGGCCGTGAGCCCGTCGAGCACCAGCCCGATGCCGACGATCGTGAACAACGAGGCGGCGAAGCCCCCGACGTTGACGATCCCGGTCGCGCTTCCGTGCCGGGGCACGGGGTTGAAGCTGCGGGCCAGGTCGAAGCCCACCATCGACGCCGGACCACCCGATCCGACGACTATCATCAGTACGACGAGAAGCCACAACGGAGCAGCGCCAGGCCAGGCGAGCACGACCGTCCAGACGCCGATGATCAGCAGCACGAGCGTCATCGCCATCGTGGAGCGGTGGTAGGGCCGGCGAGCCACCTGCCGCCCCAGCAGTGGTCCGATCACGATCGCGCTCAGCGTCATCAGCGTGAGCAGCGCACCGGCCTCCCCCGGCGACAGGTCGTGCACGGTGACGAGGTACGGGAAGCCCCACAGCAGGCCCATCACGGTCACGCTGAACTGGGTGGTGAAGTGCGTCCACAGTCCCAGCCGGGTCCCCGGCGCGAGCCACGCCATGCGCACCTGCCCGCCCACCTCACGCCAGCTCAGCGGCAGCACCTCGTGCTCGCGCTCTGGCGAGTCGCGGACGACGAGGTACAGCGCCACCGCGAGCACGACGCCGACGAACGCCGCACCGATGTAGGACCACGTCCAGCCGATCTGGTGCAGAGCGAGCGACAGCGGAATCGCGGCGCCGACCGCACCGAGCTGGCCGAGCATGCCGGTGAGCTGGGTGATGACCGGAGTCTGCAGCGGCGAGAACCAGCGCGACGCCACGCGCAGCACGCTGATGAACACCATCGCATCGCCGGCGCCGACGAACACCCGGGCCGCCAGGCCCAGGGGGTACGACGAGATGAAGGCGAACGAGAGCTGCGCGACCGTCATCATCGTCAACCCGACGAAAAGCATGCGCCGCGAGCCGTACCGGTCGACGAGGGCACCCACCGGAACCTGCATGCCGGCGTAGACCAGCAGCTGCACCATCACGAACGTCGACAGCTGTCCGGCGCTGATCTCGAACCGGTCCGCGGCGATGATGCCGGCGACACCGAGCGACGTGCGGTGGAACACCGCGAGCATGTAGACCGAGAGCGCCGTGCCCCAGACCAGCCAGGCCCGGCGACTCCCCAGGGCACTCACCGGCGCGCTCACCGGGCACCACGGGTCTGCTCGACCGCGCGCTGGAGGTGCTCCTCGGTCAGGTGCAGGAACCCGGCCTCGTCGCCGTCGCGCAGGCTGTCGACGAGGCGCTGGTGGTCGTCGAGCGCCTGGTCCATGCGGGCGGCGGAGACCCGGATCACCTCACTGGAGATGCACAGCTGGCGCTCGCGCAGGCTGCGGTAGAGCCGGGCGAGGACCTCGTTGCCGGCGGCCGCGACGATCGTCTCGTGGAACGTGCGGTCGGCCCGGCTGAACGCGACCACGTCGTTGTCGTCGCGGTGCGCGCGCATCGCGGTCACGACCGGCTCGAGCCGGTCAGCGAGGTCGGCGCCCTTGGCGAAGGCCCGGGGCGCGGCGTACCGCTCGACCAGGACCCGCGCCTCCAGGACGTCGTCGGCCTCCTTCGCGGTGACCGGCACGACCAGCGCGCCCTTCTTCGGGTACAGCCGCACCAGGCTCTCGGCCTCGAGGCGCAGGAGCGCCTCCCGGACGGGGGTGCGCGAGACGCCGAGGCGTTCGCTGACCGACCCCTCGGTGAGCAGCTCGCCGGCGGAGTAGTTCGCCTCGAGGATGCCGGTCTTCACGTGGTCGTAGACCCGTTGAGCGGCAGATGTATGCATGATGTATCTATCGTAGGGGCCACCGCGGGATGGTCCCAGCCCTCAGTGCGTGGCGTCCGCCACCTTTGGCGTCAGTGCAGCAGTGCGGTCGCCGGGTCCTCCACGATCGCGGCGACGTCGGCGAGGTAGCGCGAACCCTGCTCGCCGTCGACGATCCGGTGGTCGAACGACAGCGCGAGCTGCGTCACCCAGCGCGCCTTGATCCTGCCCTTGTGCACCCACGGCTGCTGCCGGATCGCGCCCATGCACAGGATCGCGGACTCGCCGGGGTTGATGATCGGAGTGCCGGCGTCGACGCCGAACACGCCGACGTTGGTGATCGTGAACGAACCGCCCTGCATGTCACCCGGTTGGGTCTTGCCCTCCCGCGCGGTCGTGGTCAGCTCGCCCAAGGCACCCGCCAGCTCGCGCAGCGACAGCTGGTCGGCGTCCTTGATGTTGGGCACGACCAGGCCGCGCGGTGTGGCGGCGGCGATCCCGAGGTTGACGTAGTGCTTGCGCACGATCTCCTGCGCGGCCTCGTCCCACGTCGCGTTGACCTCGGGGGTGCGGCGCACGGCCAGACACACCGCCCGTGCGACCACCAGCAGCGGGGACACCTTCACGTCGCGGAACTCGCGGTGCGTACGCAGTCGCTCGACGAACCGCACGGTCCGCGTCGCGTCGATCGTGATCCACTCGGTCACGTGCGGCGCGGTGAACGCACTGGAGACCATCGCCTGCGCGGTCATCTTGCGTACGCCCTTGACCGGAATGCGGGTCTCACGCTGGCCACGGTGCAGCGGCACGACCGTCGGTGCGGCCGACGGCTCGGCGGAGACGGCACCGCCGGTTCGGCCCGCCGCCCCCGCGGCGTGAGACTCCACGTCCTGGCGGGTGATGACACCGCCCTCGCCGGTCGCGGTCACCGCGACCAGGTCGACACCGAGGTCCTTGGCGAGCTTGCGCACCGGCGGCTTGGCCAGCGCGCGTACGGAGCCGGTCGCCCCGGCCGCCGGAGCCACCGAGACCGCCGCCGCTGCCGGCTCGGCGTCCTCCACCGAGACCGCGGGCTCGGGCGTGGTCTCGGGGTGGAAGGCGAACTGCACCCCGGTCTGCGCCGCGGCGGCGGACCTGCTCTGCGGGACCCCGGCGACGGGCTTGCGGGCCCGGCGCTTGCCGGTGGTCGCGCGGGGGCCAGGCCCGACCAGGGTCGGGTTGCGCTCAGCGGGTGCGGGGCTTCCCTCGATGCCCGGCTCGACCGCACCTTCGGCGGGCGGTGTGGGCACTGCCTCGGCCGCAGTGGAAGCCGTGGAAGCAGCAGCAGCGGTGTCGCCGGTGGCGACGGCGATGATCGGGGTACCGACCGCGACGGTGTCGCCCTCACCGACCAGCAGCTCGGTCACGGTGCCGGCCCATGGGCACGGCAGCTCGACCAGCGACTTGGCGGTCTCGATCTCGACGATGATGTCGTTGACCTTGACCGTGTCACCGGGCTTGACCCGCCAGGTCACGATCTCGGCCTCGGTCAGGCCCTCGCCGACGTCGGGCAGCTTGAACTGGTTCGCAGCAGACATGGGTGATGGCTCCTGGGCGTCAGAAGGCGAGGGCGCGGTCTACGGTGTCGAGCACCCGGTCGAGGTCGGGGAGGTACTCCTCCTCCACCCGGCTCGGGGGGTACGGCGTGTCGAAACCGGCGACTCGCATCACCGGCGCCTCCAGCGAGTAGAAGCACTCCTCGGTGATCCGGGACACGATCTCCGAGCCGAGTCCCAGTGTCACCGGGGCCTCGTGCACCACGACGGCACGACCGGTGCGCCGCACCGAGTCGTAGACCGGCTCCATGTCGAGCGGCGAGAGCGTCCGCAGGTCGATGACCTCGATCTGCTTGCCCTCCTCGGCCGCGGCGTTGGCGCTCTCGACGCAGGTCTTCACCATCGGGCCGTAGGCCAGCAGGGTGAGGTCGGTGCCGCTGCGCAGCACGCGCGACTTGAACAGGGGGTAGGCATCGGCGCTGCTCACGCTCTCGTCGACGTCGCCCTTCTCCCAGTAGCGCCGCTTCGGCTCGAGGAACACGACCGGGTCGTCGCACGCGATCGCCTGCTGGATCATGTGGAACGAGTCGGTCGGGTTGGAGCACGACACCACCTTGAGGCCCGCGGTGTGTGCGAAGTACGCCTCGGGACTCTCACTGTGGTGCTCGACGGCGCCGATGCCGCCGCCGAACGGGATACGGATCACGATCGGCATCGTGATCTTGCCACCGCTGCGGAAGTGGATCTTCGCCACCTGGCTGACGATCTGGTCGTAGGCCGGGAACACGAACCCGTCGAACTGGATCTCGCACACCGGCCGGTAGCCGCGCATCGCGAGGCCCACTGCCGTACCGATGATGCCGGACTCGGCCAGCGGGGTGTCGATGACGCGGTCCTCGCCGAAGTCCTTCTGCAGGCCGTCGGTGATGCGGAAGACGCCGCCGAGCTTGCCGACGTCCTCGCCCATGACGATGACCTTCGGGTCGGCCTCCATCGCGGCGCGAAGACCGTTGGTGATGCCCTTGGCAAGGGTGGTGGCGACCATCAGTGCACTCCCTCGGTCTGGCCCTCGAACGAGTCGAGGTACGCCGCGAACTGCTCCCGCTGGGTGACCAGCTCGGGGGTCTGCTCGACGTAGACGTGGTCGAAGATGTCCAGCGGCTTCGGGTCGGGCATGGCCAGGCAGCCACGGCGGAGGTCCTCGGCCACCTTGTCGGCCTCGAGCTCGACCTCGGCGAAGTACGCCTCGTCGGCGGCGCCCTTGCGGGACAGGTAGGCCTTGACCCGGGCGATCGGGTCCTTGAGCTTCCAGTGCTCGAGCTCCTCGCTCACCCGGTAGCGCGTCGGGTCGTCGGTCGTGGTGTGTGCACCCATCCGGTAGGTGTAGGCCTCGACCAGCGTCGGGCCGCTGCCCTCGCGGGCGTACTTGAGCGCGGCCTGGGTGACGGCGTAACAGGCGAGCACGTCGTTGCCGTCGACGCGGACGCCGGGGAAGCCGAACCCGTTGGCGCGCTGATACAGCGGGATGCGGCTCTGCTTCTCGATCGGCTCCGAGATCGCCCACTGGTTGTTCTGGCAGAAGAACACCACGGGTGCGTTGAACACCGACGCGTAGATGAACGCCTCGTTGACGTCGCCCTGGCTGGTGGCGCCGTCACCGAAGTACGCCACGACCGCGCCGTCGCGCTCGGGGTCGCCGGTGCCGACGACGCCGTCGCGCTGCATCCCCATCGCGTAGCCGGTGGCGTGCAGCGTCTGCGCGCCGATGACGATCGTGTAGAGGCCGAAGTTGTGCTCGTCGGGGTCCCAGCCGCCCTGGTCGACGCCGCGGAACAGGCCGAGCAGACGCAGCGGGTCGACCCCGCGGCACAGGGCCACGCCGTGCTCGCGGTAGGTCGGGAAGACGAAGTCCTGGGGGTTCATCGCGCGGCCCGACCCGACCTGCGCCGCCTCCTGGCCGAGCAGCGAGGCCCAGATGCCGAGCTCGCCCTGGCGGCACAGCGCGGTGGCCTCGGTGTCGACGCGACGCGCGAGCACGAGGTCGCGGTAGAAGCCCTTGATCAGCGCTGCCTCGTCGTCAGGGGAGAGACCATCGCCGAAGGAGAAGTCGGGGTGCTCGCGCCGTTCGCCTTCTGGCGTCAGCAGCTGGACGAGCTCTGGAGGGTCGGTCTCCGGTGAGGGACCGAACACCGCACCGAGTCCGGGGGTGGTGACCGTGCTGTTCGAGGGGTCGGACACTTGCACTCCTTGAGTCTGCGCTGTGACCAGGATCGCCGGTCGCGTAGGGAGCCACCGAGCCATTCACCGGCGAGCAGGGGTGGCGCCCGCCAGAACGTGACTCAGCGCTGTGACGGCTGCCACAGATGCACCCACCGTATCGGCCCATCCGTGCGCCGACCTAATCGTGCCGTGCCGCCGACGGCTGCGCATGAAAACCCGGCGACAGGTGTCGGTGGCCGGTCCTAGCCTGTCAGGAGCAAGAGGGGGGACACTCATGACAGCATCGGCGACCGGGCGTTCGGGCGGCGCCTCGGGCACCGGCGGTTCGGGGGCCGGGCCCCTGGCGATCGCGATCGCACTGGGCATCGTCTACGTCGTCTGGGGGTCGACCTACCTCGGCATCAAGATCATGGTCGAGGAGATGCCGCCGCTGCAGTCGGCCGGAGCCCGCTACCTCACCGGCGGCCTCCTGCTCGGCGGTCTGCTCGCTGCGCTGTCCGGGCCCCGCCGGCTCGCGGTCGGCCGGGCCGAGCTGGCCGGGTGTGCGCTGATGGGTCTGCTGCTGCCGGCGCTGGGCAATGGCCTGGTCACCGTCGGCGAGTCCATGGGAGCTCCCTCGGGCATCACCGCGCTGGTGATCGCGGGCGTGCCGCTGTGGGTCGTGCTGTACCGGGTCGCGGCGCGCGACAACCCGGGTGCGCTCACCCTGTTCGGCGTGCTGGTCGGGCTCGGCGGCCTCGCCGGTCTGGTGGGGCTGACCGGCTTCGCCGGCGACCTGCCGGTCGACGCCCTGCTGCTGATCGTGTTCGCGACCCTGTGCTGGTCGTTCGGGTCGTGGTTCCAGCCGCGGCTGCGGCTGCCGCGGGACCCGTTCGTGGTCGCGGTCTACGAGATGGCGATCGGCGGTGCGCTGATGCTGGGCGCCGGCGCGCTCCGTGGGGAGTCGTGGGACTGGGCCGGGATCTCGGCCGGGTCATGGGTCGCCTGGGGCTACCTCGTGGTGTTCGGCTCGGTCGTCGCGTTCTCGGCGTACGTGTGGGTGCTGCAGGCGGCCCCGATCTCGCTGGTCGCGACCTACGCCTACGTCAACCCCGTCGTCGCGGTGTTCCTCGGCTGGCTGGTGCTCTCCGAGCCGGTGACCACGGTCGTCGTGGTCAGCGGCGCGATCGTGCTTGCCGCCGTGGCGATCGTCGTCGGCTCCGAGCGCCGTACGCCGCCCCCGCAGTCTGACCGTCGCGTTCGCGTCGAGACGCAAAGGCTCCGGGTCAGTGGCTGGTGGCGCGCCACTGCGCGGCGACCTTGAGGAACACGTCGTTGGCCTCGGTCTCGCCGATCGTCACCCGGGCGCCGTCGCCGGCGAACGGCCGGACCGTGACTCCGGCAGCCTCGCACTCGGCCGCGAACTCCACGGTGTCGTCGCCCAGCGGCATCCACACGAAGTTCGCCTCGCTGGTCGGCACGTCCCAGCCCTGCTCGCGCAGCGCGTGCCAGACCCGGGAGCGCTCCTCGACGAGGGCGCCGACCCGCTCGAGCAGCGCGGGTTCCTGCCGCAACGACGCGACCGCCGCCTGCTGGGCCACGTTGGAGACGCCGAACGGCAGGGAGCACTTGCGGATCGCGTCGGCGACGGGTTGCCGCGCGACGCCGTAGCCCACGCGGAAGCCGGCCAGCCCGTAGGCCTTGGAGAACGTGCGGAGCAGGCACACGTTGTCGCGGCGGCGGAAGAAGTCCATGCCGTCGACCACCTCGGGGTCGCGGACGAACTCCCGGTAGGCCTCGTCGATGACCACGAGGACGTGCTCGGGCACCCGGTCGATCAACGCCTCCAGCTCCGCGCCGCGCACCACCGGGCCGGTGGGGTTGTTCGGCGAGCACACGATCACGGCGCGGGTCCGGTCGGTCACGGCATCGGCCATCGCGTCGAGGTCGTGGCGCGCACCCGAGGCCAGCGGCACCTCCACGGCGGTCGCCCCGGTGACCCCGACCGCTATCGGGTACGCCTCGAACGACCGCCAGGCGTAGATCACCTCGTCGCCCTCGGCGCACATCGCCTGCAGCAGGTGGTACAGCACCGCCACCGAGCCGGTGCCCACGGCAAGGTTGTCGGTGGGAACGTCGAGGCGCTGCGCGAGCGCGTCGTAGAGCGCGACCGAGCCCATGTCGGGGTAGCGGTTCATCGCCTCGGCCGCGGCGGCCGCCGTCTCCAGCACACCGGGCAGCGGGGGGTACGGGTTCTCGTTGCTGGAGAGCTTGAAGCTGCGCAACCCCTCGCGCGGCTCCGGCGGGCGGCCGGGCTTGTAGGTGGGGATGGCGTCGAGGGCTGAGCGCGTCCGCGGGGTCGTCATGGCGGCCAGCCTATGGTCCCTCGTCGGTGCCTCGTCGAGTGGCGCGTTCTGGCTGCGTCCACCGGCTGTGAGGCGACCATGTCGCGCCACTCGAGGCTCCGGGCAGCACCCGGGCGGCAGCGGTGGACATACCGACAGTACGTCTGCGAGCCTGCAGAGATGGCCCTCCTCACCCGGCGGACGCCGACCGTGGCTCTTCCCGGTCCCCGGGGCAACCCGCTGCTGGGGTCGGCGGTCACGCTGCGGCGCGACCTGCTGGGCACGCTCCTGCGCGACCGGGAGCGGTACGGCGACCTGGTCGCCTATCCCATCGGGCCCGCGGGGCGGCGACGCCAGCAGCTCGTGGTCGCGCACCATCCCGACGACGTGCACCACGTGCTCTCCCAGACCGAGCGCACGCTGTCCAAGGACACGATCGGGTTCCGGGCACTGGCCGACCTGTTCGGCCGGGGCCTGCTCACGACCGAGGGTCAGCAGTGGCGCCGCCAGCGCCGCATGGTGCAGCCGCTGTTCACCCCCCGCCGGGTCGAGGGCTACGCCGCGCTGATGGCCGAGGAGGCCGGCCGGGTCACCGCAGAGCCTGGCGCCGGTCAGGACGGCGGGCGGCCGGGCCCCGACGGTTCGGTCGACCTGCACCTGCTGATGCTGCGCTACACCCTGCGGGTGGTGGGCCGCTCCCTGTTCGGCGACGCCATCGACGACCTGGTGCCGGTGCTGCACGACCTCGTGCCCGCGGTCAGCGACGCGACATTGCGCCGTACGTTCCAGCTGCGGCAGACGCCGATGGACCGGCGCAGCCCGCGCAACCTGCGGCCGCGGCGGCTGCGCGCCCGGGAGTATGCCGTCATCGACGAGGTGCTCTCGCGCACGCCGGCCCCGGGCGACCCGGGCTACGACGCCGCAGCGCAGCGCCGCGATGACCTGGTGACCCGCCTCCGCGAGGCGCGCGACCCCGAGACGGGCGACGCGCTGTCCGAGGCGGAGATCCGCGACCAGGCGCTGATCTTCCTGATGGCCGGGCACGAGACCACGGCCGGGGCGCTGACGTTCACGCTGCACCTGCTTGGCCGGCACCAGCGGATCCAGGACGCCGTCGCCGACGAGGTCACCACGGTGCTCGGCGACCGCGACGCGCCGGACGCCGGCGACCTGCCGAAGCTGCCGATGACCCGGGCCGCGCTGCTGGAGGGCATGCGGCTCTACCCCTCCGCGCACATCACCGAACGTCTCACCACCGAGCCGGTGCGGCTGGCGGGTCACGACGTTCCTGCCCACACGATCGTCGCGGTGTCGCCCTGGTCGACCCAGCGGCACCCGCGGTTCTGGCCCAACCCCGCGGAGTTCGACCCCGAGCGGTTCCTCGACGACGCGGTCGTCAAGGCCCGTCCTCGCTACGCGTACTTCCCGTTCGGGGGCGGACCGCGCAGCTGTGTCGGGGAGCACTTCGCGATGCTCGAGGCCGTGATCCTGCTCGCGGCGCTGCTGCGCCGCCACCAGGTGACCGCCTGGTCGAGCCGCCTCGACATCGAGCCGATGATCACGCTGCGTCCCAGGGGCGCCGTACCCGTGCTCCTCACGCCCCGCTGATCCGGATCGGCCCCTCGCGTAGGGTCGAGGACGTGGCGCAGAAGCACAACTCCCCGGGCCGGGGACGCGTGCGACTGCACGTCGTGACCGGCAAGGGCGGCACCGGAAAGTCCACCGCCGCCGCGGCGCTCGCGCTGGCGCTGGCCTCCGAGGGCAGAAAGGTCCTGCTGTGCGAGGCCGAGGGCCGGCAGGGCATCGCGCAGATGTTCGACGTGGCGCCGCTGCCCTACGAGGAGCGCAAGATCGCCGTGGCACCCGATGGCGGTGACGTCTACGCGCTGGCGATAGACCCCGAGGCGGCGCTGCTCGAGTACCTTGACATGTACTACAGACTCGGTCGTGCCGGTAAGGCGCTCGACCGCTTCGGCGTGATCGACTTCGCCACCACCATCGCCCCCGGGCTGCGCGACGTCCTGCTCACCGGCAAGGTCTTCGAGGCGGTACGCCGGCGCCCGAAGAACGACCGGGCGAAGGGCTCCCTGGCACGCGAGTACGACGCGGTCGTGCTCGACGCACCCCCCACGGGACGGATCACCCGGTTCCTCAACGTCAACGCGGAGATGGCCGGTCTGGCCCGGGTGGGCCCGATCCGCAACCAGGCCGACGCGATCATGAAGCTGCTGCGCTCACCGCGTACCGCGGTGCATCTGGTCACGGTGCTGGAGGAGATGCCGGTGCAGGAGACCCAGGACGCGATCGAGGAGCTGACGGCCGCCGACCTGCCGGTCGGTTCGGTGATCGTGAACTTCGTCCGCCGTACGGCACTGTCCGAGCGCGCCCTCGACCTCGCCGAGTCCGGTGACCTGCCCGCCGAGGGCCTGCGCGAGGGGCTCGGCGAGGCCGGGATCGACCCGAGCGACACCCTGGTGCGCGCGCTGCAGGACACCGCCCGCGAGCACGCGCAGCGCGTGCAGCTCGAGGCCTCCCAGCGCGATCAGGTGGACAAGCTCGACCGGCCGGTGGTCGAGCTGCCGGTCGTCCCCGACGGGATCGACCTGGGCGCGCTGTACGAGCTGGCGCAGGAGCTCAAGGACCAGGGGCTGGCATGAGCACGAGGTCACGCAACCGGTCTCCGCGCGTCGGCCCGCTGGCCGCACGCACCCACGCGCCGCCGCACTTCGACGTCGATGCGCTGCTCGCCGACCGCGACGTCGGCATCATCGTCTGCTGTGGGTCCGGCGGGGTCGGCAAGACCACCACCTCGGCGTCCCTGGCGCTCCGGGCCGCCGAGCAGGGTCGCAAGGCGGTCGTGCTGACCATTGACCCGGCACGCCGGCTCGCCCAGTCGATGGGGCTCACCGAGCTCGACAACACCCCGCGGCCGGTACGCGGCGTCGACACCGCCCAGGGCGGCAGTCTCGACGCGATGATGCTCGACATGAAACGGACCTTCGACGAGGTCGTCGAGTCGCACGCCAGCCCGGACAAGGCGCGACAGATCCTGTCCAACCCCTTCTACCAGGCGGTCTCGAGCTCCTTCGCCGGCACGCAGGAGTACATGGCGATGGAGAAGCTGGGGCAGCTGCACGCGGAGGCGCGCGGCCCGGACGGGCACGGCCGCTGGGACCTGATCGTGGTCGACACCCCGCCGTCGCGCTCGGCGCTGGACTTCCTGGACGCCCCCGAACGGCTGGCCTCCTTCCTCGACGGGCGCTTCATCCGGCTGATGACCGTCCCGGCACGCGGCCCCGCCCGGCTGTTCTCGGCCGGCCTGAGTGTGGTGACCGGGGCACTGAGCAAGGTGCTGGGCGCGCAGATGCTCCGCGACGCGCAGACGTTCATCGCCGCGTTCGACACCCTGTTCGGTGGGTTTCGGGCCCGCGCGGACCACACCTACCGGCTCCTGCAGGCCGAGGAGACCGCGTTCGTGGTGGTGGCGGCGCCGGCGGCGGACGCGCTGCGCGAGGCGGCGTACTTCGTCGAGCGGCTCAGCGAGGAGCACATGCCGCTGGCGGGGCTGGTGGTCAACCGGGTGACGCAGACGCACGCCCCCGGGCTGGAGCAGGCCGGGGCGGCGGCCGCTGCGCAGCGGCTGAACGAGCGGGAGGCGCACCCGGTCACCGCGCATTTGCTGCAGCTGCACGCCGACCGGATGGCGGCGATCGCACACGAGGAGCACCTGCGGCGCCGCTTCACCGCGGCGCATCCGGGCGTACCTGCGGCTGAGGTTCCGGCGATGGCGACCGACGTCCATGACCTGGACGGATTACGGGCGGTGGCCACCGCCCTCGTCGTCGCACCGCGGGCCGAGTCGGCTTGACCCGGCCCGAGCGGTACGTCGACGCTGCCCCCGGTTCCCCCCGTGGATCCGGGAAAGTTGGGCCGGGTGGGGCGGCTCCCCCCTCCTGGAGCCGCCACACCCAACACGTGCTCCGTCGAGCCGCCCCCGACAGGCGGCTCGACGGAAGATCAGGCGGTACGCAGCTCGGACGCGGTCTGGGCCGCTGCCTGCTCGGCGTAGTGCGCCATGTGCTCGGCCCGGGCGGTCTCGAGCAGGTGACGCCACGAGGTGACGTTCGGACGGCGACGGAGGAGCGCGCGGCGCTCACGCTCCGTGAGTCCGCCCCAGACGCCCCACTCGATCCGGTTGTCCAGCGACTCGGCGAGGCACTCGGTGCGGACGGGGCATCCCATGCACAGCTGCTTCGCGCGGTTCTGCGCCGCACCCTTGACGAACAGCTCGTCGGGCTGCCGGTTCTGACAGGCTGCCTCTGACGTCCAGTCCTCGTTCCACATGAGCTTGTCCCTTCCCGAGACCAACACCGCGAGAGCGTCTAATTCGGTCACCTTCGACGTCACTTACAGTGACTGAACTGGGGAGGTCGGCATCAGACCCAGCGGGGTGAACTTTCAATAGTCAGTTCGGACTATCCGGATTCGGGCGGCACCTCCCGCTGGGTATGTCCGGTGTGGCCCCACCGCGTACTCTCTTGTCATGCTCCTGCGTCGTCCTTCTGCGCGAGACTCCGGCGGTTTCGCCCAGCAGCTCACGGTCATGCTCGGCGTCAGCGTGCTCACCGGCGTCCTCGTCGCCGGGCTCGCGATCCCGTTCGTCGGCCTCCTCGGCTACGGCGCCCACGAGTCGGAGGACCTCGTCCGCAACGAGCTCCCTCTCCAGCTCGACACCGAGCCCTCGCCGGAGCGAAGCCGGATCGTCTCCTCGCGCGGCGAGACGCTGGCCACGGTCTACGACCAGAACCGCGTCGAGCTCGACAGCCTCAAAGACATCTCGGTGGTCATGCGCAAGTCGATCGTCGCGATCGAGGACTACCGCTTCTTCCGGCACGGTGCGCTCGACATCCAGGGCACTCTGCGCGCGCTGATCGCCAACCAGTCCAGCGGCGACGTGGTCCAGGGCGGCTCGTCGATCACCCAGCAGCTGGTCAAGATGACGCTGATCGAGCAGGCCGACACCGAGCGGGAGCGGCTGGCCGCGATCGACGACACCTACGCCCGCAAGGTCCGCGAGCTGCGCTACGCGCTTGGCGTCGAGGAGAAGCTCAGCAAGCAGGAGATCCTGCTCTCCTACCTCAACATCGCCTACTTCGGCGACGGCGCCTACGGCATCGAGGCTGCGGCTCAGCACTTCTTCGGCATCCCGGCCAAGCAGCTCAACGCGAACCAGTCGGCGATGCTCGCCGGGCTGGTGCAGAACCCCACGCGCTACGACCCCACCAACAGCCCGAAGCTCGCGCTCACGCGCCGCAACGTCGTCCTGCAGCGGATGGGTCAGCTCGACGTCATCACGCCCCGGCGGGCCGACCGGATAGAGAAGAAGGCCCTCGGGCTCGACGTGCACGTCCTCAACAACGGCTGCATCTCGTCGAAGGCGGAGTTCTTCTGCGACTACGTCCGCAACTGGCTGCTCACCCAGCCGTCGCTGGGTGAGACCCGCGAGGACCGGGAGCGGCTGCTGCTGGCCGGTGGCCTGACCGTGCGCACGACGATCGACCTGCGGTTCCAGCGCGCTACCGAGCGCGCCGTGCGCAACCAGGTCGACCCGCGCAACAACGTCATCGGCGCGCTCGCGATGGTCGAGCCCGGCACCGGTGAGGTGCGCGCGATGGCGCAGTCGCGGCCGATGGGCAACAACGTCGACAAGGGTCAGACCTACGTCAACTACCTGGTGCCCCCGGAGTACACCAACAGCGGCGGCTTCCAGCCTGGCTCGACGTTCAAGGCGTTCGTGCTGGCGGCCGCGCTGAGCCAGGGCATCCCGCTCGACACCACGATCTCCTCGCCGCCGGCGCTGACGATCGACGCGAACGACTACGAGTCCAAGACCTGCCCGCGGCAGAACCTCGCCGGTCTGCACACGGTGGAGAACTCCACCGAGTCCGGCTTCATGGACCTCTACTCCGGCACGCAGCTGTCGGTGAACACCTTCTACCTCCAGCTCGAGCAGCGCACCGGGCTGTGCGCGGCCTGGAAGATGGCCAACAAGATGGGCCTCGACCTCGGCCCCGAGTGGCAGGTACCGGTCTTCACCCTCGGCGTGGCCAGCGTGTCACCGGTGGGCATGGCCGAGGCCTACGCCACGTTCGCCGCCCGGGGCCGGCACTGCGACGCGATCCCGGTCACCCGGGTCACCGACCGCGACGGCAATGCGCTCGCCCTCGAGGGTGCCAACTGCAAGCAGGTGATCAAGCCCGCCGTGGCCGACGCCGTCAACGAGGTCCTGCAGGGTGTGACGGGGCCGGGCGGCTTCGCCGAGGCGTACTCCCTGAACCAGACCGACGCCGGGAAGACCGGCACCGCCCAGTCCGCGGAGTCGGTGTGGTTCATGGGCTACACGCCCAACCTGGTCGGGGCCGCGATGGTGGCCGGCGCCAACGACGTGGGTGAGCCGGAGTCACTGATCGGCAAGGCCATGGGCGACGAGATCCTGTACGAGCCGTCGGGTAGCGGCACTGCCGCGCCGATGTGGTGGGGCGGCATGCATGTCGTCCAGCAGTGGCTGCCGGACAGGCTCTTCTCGGTCCCCAATGCGAAGGTCATCCGCGGCCGTGAGATCACCGTGCCGCCGGTGGGCGGGATGAACCCCGAGGCCGCACGCCGCAAGCTCGAGCGCCTCGGCATGAACGCCGAGGTCGAGACCGACTACCAGGTCGACTCCGAGTACAGCTTCGGCACCGTGGCCTACACCTCGCCGGGCTCCTACTCGATCGCGTCGTCTGGTGACACCCTCGTCATCTACGTCTCCGACGGCACGCCGTACGTTCCGCCGGCCCCCGAGCCCGACCCGGAACCGCAGCCACCACCCCCGCCGAACAACGGCGGTGGCGGTGGCGGTGACGACGGCGGCGGCTTCGGTAACGGTGGCGGCGACTTCGGTGGCGGCAACGGCGGCGGTAACGGCGGCGGTAACGGCGGTGGCCCCGGCGGCGGAGGCGACGACTAGCCGCCGGTGGCGAGCTGCCGCTTCACCTCGGCGGCCACCATGGCGCCGTCGGCGCGGCCCTTGACCTGCGGCTGCACGACGCCCATGACCTTGCCCATCGCCTTCATGCCCTCACCCGCGGCGCCGGTCGACTCGACGGCGGCCGTGACAATGGCGCTCACTTCCTCCGCGGACAGCTGTTCGGGGAGGTAGTCGGTGATGATCTCCGCCTCCGCGCGCTCCTTGTCCGCGAGCTCCTGACGGTCCGCGTCGTCGTAGGCCGTCGCCGCCTCGCGGCGCTTCTTCACCTCGGTGGAGAGCACGTCGACGACCTGCTGGTCGTCGAGCTCACGGGCCTGCTTGCCGGAGACCTCGGCGTTGGTGATCGCAGTCAGCACCATGCGCAGCGTGGAGGAACGCAGCGAGTCACGCGCCTTCATCGCGGTGGTGAGATCGGCCCGGAGCCGTGCTTTGAGTTCAGCCATGGGCACAGTGTGGCAGCCTGGAGACGTGCATCCCTTGGCCAAGGCAGGACTCGCAGCAGCGGCGGCAGGTGTCGCCGGTGTGGCGTACGCCGGCGGGTACGAGGTCCGCGCGTTCACGCTGCGCCGGGTCGACGTACGCCTGCTGCCCCCGGGCGCCGGTCCGCTTAAGGTGCTGCACATCTCCGACCTGCACCTGACGCCGCAGCAGACCGGCAAGCAGCGCTGGGTGCGTGACCTGGCCGCCCTGGAGCCGGACCTGGTCGTCAACACCGGCGACAACCTGGGCCATCCGGAGGCCGCGGAGAGCGTGGTCGACGCCTACGGGCCGTTGCTCGACGTCCCCGGCGTGTTCGTGTTCGGGTCCAACGACTACTTCGCACCGGTGCTGAAGAACCCCGCCCGCTACCTGCTGCCGTCCGGACAGGACAAGACCCGCCGTGGCAAGCGGCTGCCGTGGCCACAGCTGCGCGAGGCGTTCACGGCACGCGGCTGGACCGAGCTCACCAACCGGCGCGAGCTGGTCAAGGTCGACGACCTGCGGCTGGCGTTCGCCGGCGTCGACGACCCGCATCTGGGGTACGACGACCTCGACGCCGTCGCCGGCCCGGCCGACGCCGACGCCGACGTGCGCATCGGCGTGACGCACGCCCCGTACCTGCGCGTGCTCGACGCGTTCACCCGCGACGCCTACGACATGATCCTGGCCGGGCACACCCACGGTGGCCAGCTGTGCGTGCCGTTCTACGGTGCCCTGGTCACCAACTGCGACCTCGACACCGCACGGGTGAAGGGACTGCACGAGCACGCCGTCGACGGACGTTCGTCGCGGCTGCACGTGTCGGCCGGACTGGGCACGTCGCCGTACGCGCCGGTGCGGTTCTGCTGCCGTCCGGAGGCGACTCTGCTCACGCTGCTGCCGGTTTCCTGATGCGGTCGAGGCTCCGGTAGACTCGCCGCGGCCTCGGGCTGTGGCGCAGTTTGGTAGCGCGCGTCGTTCGGGACGACGAGGCCGCAGGTTCAAATCCTGTCAGCCCGACCATGTGCAGAGGCCCGGCTCGACGTCGACGTCGAGCCGGGCCCTTCTCTTGTGCTGGCACAGCTTCTGCGATGGCACACTGGGCGCCATGTCTGCCCAGGAGAGCGCCGAGGGAAGGCCCGGTCGCGCAGGATCGCGGAAGAAGGGGCGGCGCCGCGTCGTCCGCCGTGTCGTCCAACGCCGCGACCGACGTCTGCCGTACCCCCTCGCAGCCGCCGCCGTGGGGTTGCTGGTCGCGGTCGGGGCGCGCGTGCTGGTGTTCGGCGGCGAACGCGCCTGCGACCTGATTCGCGGGACCGCGTCGTGCGGCACCGTAGGTGGGTTCATGCTGCTGGTGATCGCCGGGCTCATGGTCTTCGTGGGCACCCGACTGCTGCGCACTCTCGCCGTACCCCAGCCCGGCACCACGAGCATGCTCGGCGTCGCACTGCTCGCGATCGCGCTGCTGACGGTGTTGCTCGACCAGGTGTTCTCGCTCTGGATGTGGGTGGTGCTGCCGTTGCTCGCGGCGGCGCTCTACGCCTTCGCGGCGTGGGCTGCGGTCAGGCTCGCCGAGGCCGGCAGCGGCTGAGGTCCGACCCCATGCCGGCGCCCCTTGACGACGACCCCTGCGACGACGACCCGTTGGTCTCCCCGGCGCGCTACCCGGGGCCACGCGCGCCCGGCTCGGGGATGCTCGTCGAGGGCCGCTTCGAACGGCTGACCCCTCCAGAGCTGCGCCGGCTGGCGCAGCCGCCGTACGACGACCGCGTACTCGTCGCCGCCGTCGGCGCCAACGCCTCCCCCGCGGTGCTGCACCGGAAGCTCCGGCGTCATGGGGTTCGCGACCGGGTGCCGTTCCTCGCAGCGACGCTCACCGGCGTCGCAGTCGCGCACAGTGCACACGTGAGCGTCCCGGGCTACGTCCCGGCTGCGCCGTACGTCGCGACCGGCGTCAGCACGCCGGTGATGGCCTCGCTCCTCGACGCGGAGCAGGTGGACTGCCTCGACCGCACCGAGCCCAACTACGTACGCCGGACGCTGTGCGCCGACGCGTTCGAGCTACGGCTCGACGGCGGCGGACGACCAGGCGACTTCGATCTCTACGACGGCCGCTGGGGAGTGCTCGCGCCTCCGGGCGGGACGCCGATCGCGCTCACCGGCCAGGTCGACCTGCACACCTACCTGGCCGCGCACTGGCCGGCGTACACCGACCTCCTCGGCACGGAGCGCGACCCGGAGAGCGCCGTGCTCGCGCTCGGGCAGGACGCGGCGCTGCGCGCCCGCGTACGCGAGGCGTGGCACGCCAACGGATGGGCGACGGGCAGTGGCCTGGAGGCGGGCTAGGGCCGGGGCACTGGGTCAGGACCCGGTGAGCTCCTGCGCGACCAGCTCGGCGATCTGCGCGGTGTTGAGTGCCGCGCCCTTGCGCAGGTTGTCGCCGCACACGAACAGCTCCAGCGTGTTCGGGAAGTCGAGCGCCTGACGCATCCGGCCCACGAACGTCGGGTCGGAGCCGACCACGTCGGCCGGGGTGGGGAACTCGCCGCCGGCCGGGTCGTCGATGAGCACCACGCTCGGCGCCTCGACCATGGCCTGCTGCGCGTCGGCCACCGACACCTCGCGCTCGAACGTCGCGTGCACGGCCAGCGAGTGCGTGGTGATCACGGGAACACGCACGCAGGTCGCGGACACCTTCAGGTCGGGGATGCCGAGGATCTTGCGCGACTCGTTTCGCACCTTGAGCTCCTCGCTGCTCCAGCCGTCGTCCTTGGCCGAGCCGGCCCAGGGCACGACGTTGAGCGCCAGGGGCGCGCCGAACGGCGAGTCGTCACCCAGCTTGTCCGCGATCGCGCGGCGCACGTCGCCGGCGGTGGTGCCCAGTGTGCGGTCACCGCCGACGATCTCGAGCTCGTCGTGCAGCCGGTCGACGCCGGGCTGGCCGGCACCGGAGGCGGCCTGGTACGACGCGACCACGAGCTCGCGCAGACCCCAGCCCCGGTGCAGCGTGCCCAGCGCGTCCATCATCGTCAGCGTCGTGCAGTTGGGGTTGGCGATGATCCCCTTCGGCCGGTTGCGCACCTGCGCGGGGTTGACCTCGGGCACCACCAGCGGCACGTCGGGGTCCATCCGGAAGGCGCCGGAGTTGTCGACCGACACCGCGCCCTTGGCCGCCGCGATCGGGGCCCACTGCGCGGACACCTCGTCGGGTACGTCGAACATCGCGACGTCGACACCGTCGAACGCCTCCTCCGAGAGCGCGATGACCTCGACGTCCTCACCGCGCACGCGCAGCCTCTTGCCGGCCGACCGCGGCGACGCGATCAGCCGGATCTCGCCCCACACGTCCTCACGCTGGGACAGGATCTCGCGCATCACGGTGCCTACGGCACCTGTCGCCCCGACAACAGCGAGGGTTGGCTTGGTCGTGGTCATCGGCCGGTACCTCCGTAGACGACGGCCTCGACCTCGTCGCTCTCGAGGTCGAACGCGGCGTGCGCGGCGGCGACCGCCGCGTCGATCTGGTCCTCCTCGACGACCACCGAGATGCGGATCTCCGACGTCGAGATCATCTCGATGTTGACACCGGCCGAGGCCAGCGCGGCGAAGAACTTCGCGGTCACGCCGGGGTGCGAACGCATCCCCGCGCCGACCAGGGAGACCTTGCCGATGCGGTCGTCGTACAGCAGCTGCTCGTAACCGACCTCGTCCTTGAGCCGCGACAACGCGGTCATCGCGACCTGTCCGTCACTGCGCGGGAGCGTGAACGAGATGTCGGTGCGCGCGGTCGACGCCGCGGAGATGTTCTGCACGATCATGTCGATGTTGATGCCGGAGTCGGCGAGCGACTCGAAGATGCGCGCGGCCTCACCGACCTTGTCGGGCACACCCACGACGGTGATCTTGGCTTCGCTGCGGTCGTGGGCGACTCCGGAAATGATCGCCTGTTCCATCTCGTCTACTCCATTGGTATCGACCCACGTGCCCGGCCTTTGCGAGAAGGAGGAGCGCACGTGGATGGGGATGTTGTAGCGGCGGGCGTACTCGACGCAGCGCAGGTGCAGGACCTTCGTGCCGCAGGCGGCCATCTCCAGCATCTCCTCGTAGGAGACGCGCGGCAGTCGGCGGGCGCCGGGCACGATCCGGGGGTCGGCGGTGAAGACGCCGTCGACGTCGGTGTAGATCTCGCAGACGTCGGCGTGCAGTGCCGCGGCCAGCGCGACCGCGGTGGTGTCCGAGCCGCCGCGGCCCAGCGTGGTGATGTCCTTGGTGTCCTGCGAGACGCCTTGGAAGCCGGCCACGATGGCGATCGCGCCCTCGTCCAGCGCGGTACGCAGCCGGCCGGGCGTGACGTCGATGATCCGGGCCCGCCCGTGCGCGGACGTGGTGATCACGCCAGCCTGCGAGCCGGTGTACGACGTCGCCTGGTACCCCAGGTTATGGATGGCCATCGCGAGCAGCGCCATCGAGATGCGCTCGCCA
>DATMEB010000264.1:0-22320 GCA_035557095.1 Nocardioidaceae bacterium
GACCCGATGCTCTGGAAGAACTCGATCACTCAGGCACCCCGACGCCTCCGCTGTCGTCCCGCCGGCGACCCCGTGCGTCGGGCGCCGGCCCGGTGCCCAGCATGCCAGTGACCCGACGACAGTGCCGGGTACGCCGGTCGAGCCGGTCATTCGAGGGTGGAAAGTCCCGCAGCGACGGCGAAGCCCAGCACGGTGACCAGGCCTGCGACCTTGCCGGCCTTGCCGGCGGCCTCGGGGATCATCGAGTCGATCAGCATCACCAGCAGCGCACCCGCGGCGAAACCGTTGGTCGCCGCCTGCAGCTGCGGCGACACGGTGTCCGCGACCGCGTAACCCGCGACGGTGAACGCGACGCAGATGGCGGCCACGACGACCCACAGCCACGCGATCGTCATCGGCGCATGCCCCGCCCGGCGCATCTCGGTCGCGGACCCGATCGCCTCGGGAAGGTTGGACAAGAAGATGGCGACGAGCAGCCCGACGCTGACCCCACCACCGGCCGCCAGCCCGATACCGAGCACCAGCTGCTCGGGGATGCCGTCGAGGAGTGCACCGAGGGCCAGCGCCGGACCGGCGTTCCCTGCTGTTGCCTGCGCGGCGGCGGAGGGCGTACGCCGGCGCTCGACCACGCGCTCCACGCCGAGATCGGCCAGGTAGTACGTGAGCGCACCGACGGCCAGGCCGACCGCGACGTACTCGCTGCCGCCCAGCCGTACCCCGTCCTGGGCGAGGTCGAAGCTGACCGCGCTGATCAGGGCTCCAGCGCCGAACGCGAGCACGACCCCGACCATGCGCGCCGGCCACCGGCGCACGAGTCCGAGCAGGACACCGAGCACGAGCGACGAGGCGGCCACGGCGCCCCAGCCGAGCGCGGCGATCACGTCTGCGGGTGCGCCGACGGCCGACCAGAGCTCATGGCGTCACGATAGCCACGAACGCCGCCCGAGCCCGGCCGCTTCGCCGTGGTTCAGAGTGCGCGTGTCACCGTGATGGTGCTGTTGGTGCACGAGGAGGCGAGGCTCTGCATCGCCGAACGCTCGGCGGTATCGACCGAGAGCCGCCAGCGGATCTTCGCCGCGACGTACTCGCCCAGGTAGCGGCACCGCTCGTACTGCGGCAGCCACTCCGCGACGTCCTGGTCGCCCTTGCCCTGGTTGACCGAGTCGGTGACGCCGACCAGCGTGCGGTAGTCACCGATGTCGTTGGCGTAGGCCTGGCGCGTCGACGTCGACCAGCTGCGGGCACCGGAGTCCCAGGCCTCGGCCAGCGGAACCATGTGGTCGATGTCGATGCGGCCCATGTCCGTCCAGGACACCGCGTCGTAGTAGGAGTACCAGCGACCGCCGGTCAGCGAGCAGCCCGACCCGACCGTGACCGGGTCGTCGGCCTCGGAGATCAGCACTTCGCGGCGGGTGTCGCACCCGTCGCCGTCGGCGTCGACCCAGTGCGGGAACAGGTCGCGGTCGTACCCGGTGCGCACCTCTGTCGCGACCGGGAGGTCGGAGATCGCGGTGGTGAGCGGCGCGGAGTAGGTGTCGGCGGCCTGGGCTGACCCGGCGACACCCAGCAGGGCTGAGCAGATGGCCGTGGTGAGGACGGCGAGTGCGGCGACAGGCACCGCGGACAGACGTCGCTCTTGCATGGGATCCCCCGAGATGAGACAGCCAAGAAGTACTGAGCCATCGTGGCCGAGCGTGTACTGCCTGCGCCAGAGGCGCACCGTGTGTTCGCCTGGTGTTCGACGGGAAGCACGCCGCTGCGATGACTCTGCGGCCGCGGCGGGGTCTGATCTGGTGTCGGCACACGGCCGTGGCGAGACGCCGAGGCCGGCCGGGTCACCGTGCGAAGGAGAGTCCAGTGACGAACGTTCCCCGGCTGAGCAGCCTGCTGCTCGCCAGCACCGATCCCGACCGCCTGCGCAAGTGGTACGCCGAGATGCTCGGCGCGGAGCCCGACCCCGACGGGTTCCTGCACTTCGGTCCGGTGGCCGTGCTGGTCGACGGTCGCGACGACCTTGCCGCCACGGCGCGTGAGCCCGGGCGGGTGATCCTCAACTACGAGGTCACCGACATCGCGGCGACCGCGCGGTTCCTCGACTCCCGCGGCGTCACCTGGGTGTCGAGCGTGGAGTACCGCGAGGACGGTGGCGCGTGGTTCGGGACCGTGGAGGACCCCGACGGCAACTACGTGCAGCTCATCCAGCTCACCCACGAGTACTGGACTCAGCGCCGGGCCCGGCACCGGGACGCTGCGGGGAGCGGGGCCGCGAACGGCTCGCTGGGTCGCGCAGCGCTGCAGGACGCCGCGGTCGGCGTACGGCTGCCGGCTCAGGACCTCGAGCGTGCCCGGGCGTTCTACGCCGAGCAGCTCGGGCTGCATCCGGTCGAGGCACGCGAGGGAGCGTTGCGCTACGAGTGCGGCGGCGACTCGTTCGCGATCTTCGCCTCCGGCGGCAGGCCGTCGGGAGCTCACACCCAGATGGGCTTCTACGTGCCCGACATCGACGCGGCCGTGCGCGAGCTGCGCGAGCGGGGACTGGTCTTCGACGAGGTCGAGATCCCCGGGCTGGTGTCGCGCGACGGGATCGTCGGCATCCCCGGGCAGTACCCCTCGACGGGCGCGGTCGGCGAACGCGCGATCTGGTTCCACGACAGCGAGGGAAACCAGCTGGGACTGGGCCAGCTGGTCATGCCCGGCACCCCGGACGCCGAACGTCTCTGATCCGGCAGAGCCGTGCCTGCTCAGCTCACTCGACGACCTTCAGCCCGACGACACACGCGACGACTCCGAGGATCAGCAACAGCCTCGCCACCGACACCGGCTGGGCCCCGCTGACCATCTCGTACGCCACGGTGAGCACCGCGCCGATGGCCACCCACACCGCGTACGCGGTGCCCGTGGGCAGCTCCCGCATGGCATAGGCGAGCCCGGCCATGCTCGCCAGCAGGGCCACGACGAAGACGACCGACGAGACCAGCCGGGTGAGGCCCTGCGACATTCCCAAGGCGGTCGCCCACACGGCTTCCAGGACACCGGACAGAACCAGCACGAGCCACGACATCTGAGTCTCCTCAGGCGCCGTCTTGTCGCATTCCGGGTACGGCGCCGCTCGTCCGGGAGCCGCATCCGCGGCTCTGCCTCGATCGTCTCAACCGCCGGCAGAGGAGGCAACTCGCCGGCTGCCGTACCCGCGGGCCCGCCTTGCCGGCTGACGGTAGGGGCCCTTACGGACTCGTGGCTCATCCCCTACTGTGCTGTGCAGCCAACTACGAGGAGGCATCTGCGTGAGCGGAAGCGATGCGGAAACCGGCAAGGCGGACTTCAGCCACATCTACGACCGCCCCGACCCACGGGACTACTTCCGCACGCTCAGCAGATACGACTACGAGATCCCGCAGCGCGCACAACCGGTCTTCGAGACGATCTTCAGCGCCCTACAGGCGGACGGCGGCGAACCGCTGCGTGCGCTCGACCTGTGCTGCTCGTACGGCGTCAACGCCGCGTTGCTGCGCTGCGACCTCCACATCGATGACCTCGTCAAGCGATACGCCGGTCCGGAGCTGGCCGATTTGTCCGCTGACGAGATGTACATGGCCGACAAGAACTTCTACGCCGACCGGGTGCTTCCCGACGCCGTGCGCGTCAGTGGGCTCGACGTCGCCGCCAACGCGGTCGCGTACGCCTGCCGGGTCGGCCTCCTCGACAACGGCTGGGCGGAGAACCTCGAGGACGGCAAGCCCTCGACCGAGCTGGCCAGGGAGCTCGACCTGGTCGACGTCGTCATCACCACCGGCGGCATCGGCTACATCACCGAACGCACACTCGGCCAGGTCGTGCGCACGCGACCCGGCCGGCCGGCGCCCTGGGTGGCCGCGTTCGTGCTCCGCCAGTTCTCCTACGAGGCGATCAGCGCGGAGCTGGCACAGCACGGACTGGTGACCGAGCAGCTGCACGGCGTCAGCTTCCCGCAGCGGCGGTTCGCCACCGACTCCGAGCGCGATGCGGCGATGCGAGCGGTCTCGGAGCGGGGACTCGACCCGTCGGAACACGAGGAGACCGGGCGCTACTACGCCGACTTCTACCTCTCCCGGCCGCGCGACGACGCCGCCCGCGAGCCGGTGGACTCGTTGCTGGCCGCCGTCGCCCCGTAGCGCCGGCGACGCAGCGGATCAGTCCGCGTACGCCGGTGGCCAGACCACGGCGAACCGTTCGAAGACGACCTCGAGCCGGTCGTCGTACTCCAGCCCCCGGCGTGCGAACGCGCGGCGCAGGTAGGCGCGATGGGCATCCAGCCACCACGTGCGTGTGCGCTCGCCCTCGCCCTCGTCCCACGCGAACGCCTCGTCGACGCTGGCGAGCGGCCCGATCCGCAGCTCGAGGCTGCGCATGACCGCACGTGCCTGCCCGGCGGCGTCGGCAACGATCCAGTGGCTGCCGATCCGAGGCAGCAGCTCCTCGTCAGCGTGGAACTCCGCCACCGCGCACGCGGTGGCGCGCTTGGGACCGTGCAGCACCAGGTCCAGCAGCTCGTCGGCCATCTGCGCGGAGTCGCCGAAGCGTTCGAGCGGCGGAGTGTCGTCCGCGTGCTCGGGATGCTCGGCGACGTACTCCCCCCACAGGGCCGCGGCGGAGTCTCGGTCCACCTCGTCCATCGGTCAGGAACCCTCGCCGCTGGGGTGGCTAGCCCGCCGGCTGCTCCGTCGTGGTCTTCAGCCGGCCCAGCCCCTTCTCGAAGTCCGGGCCGATCATCTTGTCCATCGACGTGAAGATCCCCATGACCTTGGTCATGAGGGTCTTCTGGCCGATCATCGTCCAGGTGACGCGAGATCCGGAGCCCTCGGACGAGATCGTGAAATGCGTGTCGCTGCGCGCCTTGAACGGCTTCTCGAACCTGAGGTCGATCTGCACACGGCTGGGCTGGGTCGCCTCTGTGATCTCCATCCGGCCCTGGCCCGCCTTGCGGTTGCCCGACCATCCGTAGACCGCGCCCGTGCCCGCCTCGGCGCCGGAGTAGCTCCGCTTGAGCTCGGGGTCGACGTCCTCCCAGGGCGACCAGTTCGTCCAGTTGTGGAAGTCAGCGATCTGCTCGTAGATGCGCTCCGCGGGAGCGTCCATCGTCACCGAACGCTCCACGGTGTACGTGTCGTCTGCCATGGCCGGAGCCTAGTGACTCGGCACATCGCCGACACCGAATTCGGGCAAACGCCGCCGCAGCGAATTCGCGCCCCACAAGCGACCGCCCCGCTGCTGCCGTGGGGGGCAAGCGGGGCGGCCGCGTTCCGGCGTCCGGTTCGGACACCTCAATGCTCGTCGCGGCCCTACCACCCAACAAGGCGACGTTGGTCCCGAGACCGCGCTTCCGACCAGCCCGCCGCGTCCCGGCGTCAACCGCAGGTTGACCTCAAACCAGCGTCAACATATGGTTGACGCATGGTCCAACCCTTGCCGCTGAACAACCCCGTCCGGCTCGACGACCTCATCGCGGCCATCAAGAAGGCGCACTCCGACGCCCTCGAGCAGCTGTCCGACGCGGTCATCGCCGCCGACCATCTCGGCGATGTCGCCGACCACCTCATCGGCCACTTCGTCGACCAGGCCCGCCGCTCCGGCGCCTCGTGGACCGACATCGGCAAGAGCATGGGCGTCACCAAGCAGGCAGCCCAGAAGCGCTTCGTGGCCAAGGACCCGGGCGAGGCGTCCGGCCTCGACCCCAACCAGGGGTTCGGCCGCTTCACCGACCGCGCCAGGAACGTCGTCGTGGCGGCGCAGAACGAGGCGCGCGCGGCCGGCAACGACACGATCCGGCCCGAGCACCTCGTGCTGGCGCTGCTCAGCGAGCCCGAGGCGCTCGCTGCGAAGGCGATCGTGGCCCAGGGGGTGACGCTGGAGTCCGTGCGCGAGCGCGCCACCGCGACGCTGCCTCCGGCGGTCGACGAGCTCCCCTCGCTCGTCCCGTTCGACCCGCAGGCACGCAAGGCACTCGAGCTCACGTTCCGCGAGGCCCTGCGGATGGGCCACAACTACATCGGCACCGAGCACATCCTGCTGGCGCTGCTGGAGCTCGAGGCCGGCGACGGCGTCCTCAGCACACTCGGCGTCGACAAGGCCGCAGCCGAGGAGAACATCACCGCCGCCGTGGCGGCGGTCGCCGCCGCAAGCTCACGCGAGTGAGTTACGCGATCTCCAGGATCACGACGCTCTCGGCGAGCTCGACCGACATCCGGCTCACCGCCGCCCGCGTGCTCACGGGGTCAGCCGACGCCGACGGGATGTACTTGCGGACTCCGGCCGGACGGTCAAGCTCCACGTCGACGGTCACCGGGTCGACCGCGACGGCCCGTTCCTCGCGCAGGTCCCAGAGCCGCACGTCGCGCCAGAGACACAGGTAGCGCCGCGAGTCGCTCTTCTCCAGCACGACATATCGGCAGTCATCCGGCATGCCACGCAACGTCAGCGGCCTTCCGGACGGCGTGAACGAGGGTCCGGAGTCGCGCAGCAGCGAGAGCAGACGCTGCACGGTCTTGAAGGCCGGCTTCTGCGTGGGCGGGTCGGTGGCCCGGACCAGCCCGAAGTGCGCCTTGCTGTCGACGTGCTCGGTGTCCGGCCTCTGGTCGAGCAGCTCGTAGAGGTAGACCCGGGACACCCCGCGGTTGAAATGCTCGAGCGGGATCCGCGCGATGTACTCGGCGGCGACCTCCTCGGGGTAGAACGCCATCCCCGCGGAGCTGTCGCGTCCCTGGTGCATGCCGACCTCGGTGCACCAGTACGGCGCGTCACCGATGTTCTTCCTGATCCCCGAGATGACGTCGTCGAGCTCGTCCGAGGGCATACCGGTCGCGGTGTTGCCCGGGTACAGATGGAAGTTGCCGACGTCGAGATGTGCCGAGATGTCGCCCAGCCGCTGGTACTGCAGCGGGGCCTTGCCGCCCGACAGCGACGGACCCAGCACATCGATGGCCTCCAGGCCGGAGCCGCCACCGAACTCCCGGGCCATCTGCGCCTGGCGCTTCCGCACCAGCGGGACCCAGCCGTACTCGTCGTCGTGGTTCCAGTAGCGCTTGGGCGCGTTCGGCTCGTTGCCGTTCTCCACGCCGGCGACGACACCCGCGCCGCCGCCGAGGCTCCCCCGCACGTAGTCGGCGTACTCGGCGACGGTCCCCTGGCTGTTGTCGATCTTGCCGATGACGCTGGTGACCGTCAGGCCGGGCACCGTCTCCGCCAGGCGCTTCCAGCCCTCCCGCTGGTTGAGCGCCTGCGTCTCGTTCGTGGACGGGAGCACCATCGGCTCCCGCAGGTGCTTGATCCCCAGCTCGTTCAGGCTGCGCCCGACCAGCGAGATATCGCCGTACCGGGTGGTGTTCGCGGCCGCGATGTCGGTTCCGATGCCGACCATGTCGGCGACCGTCCCCGCCCTCCCCGTGGCCCGGAGCCGGACCGCCTCTGCGGCGGTGACCGGCGATGACGACAGCAACAACCCCCCTGCGACGCCTGCTGACCCGGCCAAGAAGGCTCGGCGCGACATACTGGTACGTCGGAGGTTCGGCACGTCAGGCTCCCATCCCAATCTGGCGTACGTGTCCGTTGCACTCCTGCCCGGCGCTGACTCCGCCGCCAGCGGGCATCGCCTGACGCAAGTACCCGCGCGACCCTAACGAAGCCCCGCGGCTGCTCCAAATCGTCGAGGACACCGCCCGGAATCCCTTGCGGACAAGGGAAAGTCCTTGGTCCTTGCACTCACCTCGGACCGGAACGTCAGCCGCGGCCCTCGGCCTCCTGCTCCCGGTCGACGCGCTTCTTGATGCGGCCGAGGCCGGGCAGCGACGCCAGCATCTCGTTCAGCTCGCGCGAGACGTCGAGCAGGTCGTGCAGATCGGGCGCGACCGAGCTCAGGCTGTCCAGCACGGGGATGACGTGCGTCTCGGTCTGCATCGCCAGGCCGGGCAGCATGTCGATGAGCGCCACCAGCGCGTCGACCTCGCGGGGGTCGGTGGTCTCGGACAGGCGTTCCAGGGTGGGCAGGAGCCGTACCAATGGCGGCTCGGTGCGGTCGAGCAGCGGTGTCATGCGGTCGACGAGCGTGGTCGTACTCCCCAGCAGATGCTCGGCCTGGGCCGCCACCTCGTCGGTGCGCTGTACGACGGCGTCGGCGGCGGTGCGGGTGCCTTCGATCCGGTCGACCAGGCCGTCGACGCGCTCGAGCACCCGCTGCGCGTCGTCGAGCAGCGACAGCATTCGGGGCACGGCGGCCAGCAGCTGCTCGACCGAGCTGGCGCCGCGCTCGAACACGTGCAGGAGGTCACGCGGTCCGGGGATGGGCACGCGCCACACGCTATCCCAGCGCGACGTCGCGCGGCCGAGTCGCGCGACCGTGCCCAGGGGCCCGCCGGCGCTCACCGAGGCCCTGCATGACAGCGCACACACGCCCGAGGGAGGGCTCGATCACATCGACTGGCGGAGTTGCGCACGGCGGGTACCGTGGTAGGCCGTGTGCGAATTTTCACGCCCAGGGGGTAATGGACAAGGATGAGTACGGACGATCCGGCCGCGGCGGGGAGCGAGCCGACACCGGAACCGAGCCGACTCGGTGGGCGGTATGAGCTAGGAGCGGTGCTCGGCCATGGCGGCATGGCCGTGGTACGTCTCGGCACCGACATGCGCCTCGGGCGCACCGTCGCGATCAAGATGCTGCGCGGCGAGCTCACGGAGGCACCGGCGTTCCAGGCGCGGTTCCGGCGTGAGGCCCGCGCCGCCGCGGCGCTGAACCACCCGGCCATCGTCAGCGTCTACGACGCGGGCGAGGAGACCATCGACGGCGTCGTCAACCTCTACATGGTGATGGAGTACGTCGAGGGGCAGACGCTGCGCGACCTGCTGCAAGCCGGCGCCCAGAGCCACGAACGCGCGCTCGAGATCACTGCGGCGACCCTGGACGCGCTGGAGGAGAGCCACCGCGCCGGCATCGTGCACCGCGACGTGAAGCCCGCGAACGTGATGATCACGCCCACCGGCGGGGTGAAGGTCATGGACTTCGGCGTCGCCCGTGCGGTCGCCGACATGTCGGCCTCGCTGACCCAGACCTCCACGGTCATCGGCACCGCGCACTACCTGTCCCCCGAGCAGGCGCGCGGCGACTCCGTCGACGCCCGCAGCGACGTCTACTCGACCGGCTGCCTGCTGTACGAGGCGCTGACCGGGCGCCCCCCGTTCCAGGGCGACTCGGCGATCGCCGTCGCCTACCAGCACGTCCGCGAGACCCCGCGGCCCCCGTCGGAGTTCGAGCCGAGCGTGCCGCCGCAGGTCGACGCGCTCGTACTCACGGCGCTGGCCAAGCAGCCGGCGGAGCGCTACCAGTCCGCCGCGCAGATGCGCAGCGACATCCTGGGCGTGCTCGCCGGCCAGCAGACCCTCTCCGCTCTGCCGGTGCCTCTGGTCGAGACCACCGCGGACATCCCCGTGGTCGCGGACGGGGCCGACCAGACGGCGGCCTTCGCCGGCGCGGCGATGGCCGCAGACGACGGTGAGGCCGACCCGGCCGCCCGGGGAAGACGGCGGCGCCGCAGCCTGATCCTCATGGTCGCCGCCGCGGCGGTCCTGGTCTTGGCGCTGGGCGGTTTCGCTCTGTCGGGTCTGGGCGAGAACGGGACCTCAGGTCGCGAACCGGGCCCGGCGCGCGGCGGCGAGACCAGTGAGTCGCCCACGCCAGACGGCGGGTCCGCGCCGGTCGAGCCGGCGGCCTCGGCCGACAGCGACCCCGTCGAGGGCTCCCAGGACAACGCGCCTGCGCCCGAGAGTGACCCGGCTCCGGAGCAGCGGACGACGGTCGAGCAGGAGCCGCGGCAACGCGCCCAGCCCGGCGACGGCAACGAGCCGGAACCCGCCCCGGCGCCCGAGGAGACCAGCTCACCGCGCCCGAGCCCAGAGCCCGAGCCGTCGACGCAGCCGGAGCCGACCCCCACCGAGGAGCCGGAGCCGACGCCGTCGGAGGAGCCGGAGCCGACGCCGACACCGGAGCCGACCCCGACACCGGAGCCGCAGCAGAACCAGACCCCCTAGCGGGTTCGGCTGCCCCGGCAGGCCCCGGTGTGCAGGCCGACATCCGTCCGGCGATCGGCAAGGAGGCGGGCGGCCCGGGCGACACGGGCGACACGGGCACCGTGAACCCGCGGCAGCGGCTCGAGGGCTGACGGCCTGGATCGGGTGTCTCTCCTGTCCCCGACCCGCGGCCCGTTCGGGCGTGCGGCGACGCGCAGGGTCTGGCGGTCCAGCGAACCGCTGTGATACACAAACCGGACTGTCATGAAAGTGTCTTCCACATCATGGCAGCCTGTTGAGGCTTCGACCGACCCACGGAGGAGCGCCATGGCCGCGTCGGCACCCGCCCGCCCCGAGGAAGTGTCCGTACGCAAGGTGGCGCTGGCGAGCTCCATCGGCGCGGCGATCGAGTGGTACGACTTCTTCATCTACGGCACCGCGGCGGGCCTGGTCTTCAACCAGCTGTTCTTCTCCAACCTCGACTCCGCGACCGGGACCGTGGTCTCGTTCGCGACGTTCGCGGTCGGCTTCCTGGCCAGGCCCCTCGGCAGCGTGGTCTTCGGCCACTTCGGCGACCGTATCGGCCGCAAGAGGATGCTGATCGCCACCTTGCTGATCATGGGGCTCGGCACGACGGTCATCGGTCTGCTGCCCACGTACGACGCCATCGGGGCCTGGGCCCCGATCCTGCTCGTGCTGATGCGCATCGTGCAGGGCATCGGGGTCGGCGGCGAGTACGGCGGCGCGGTGCTGATGGCGGTCGAGTACGCCCCGCAGGACCGGCGGGGCTTCTACGGCAGCTGGCCGCAGGCCGGCGTACCGGCGGGCCTGCTGATGGCCTCGGGCGCGTTCGCGCTGGTGAGCCTGCTGCCCGAGGAGGAGTTCCTCGCCTGGGGCTGGCGAGCGGTGTTCATCGTCAGCCTGGCGCTCGTCGCGGTGGGCCTGTACATCCGGCTGCAGGTGCTCGAGACTCCCGCCTTCGCGTCGGTGCGTGAGCAGCAGGAGGAGGTGAAGGTCCCGTTCGCGACGCTGCTGCAGACCCAGGCGAAGGAGTTCGTGCTCGGTATGGGCACGCGCTGGATCGAGGGACTCACGTTCAACGCGTTCGGCGTGCTCGTCGTCTCCTATGTCGCGAACGACCTCGGCCTCCCGCAGTCGGTCGCGCTCAACGGCATCGTGATCGCGTCCGCCATCGGCGTGCTGCTGATCCCGGTGTACGGGCGGCTCTCCGACAGGCTGGGTCGCAAGCCGGTCTACAACGCCGGTGTGGTGCTCACCGCGGTGTTCGCGTTCCCCGCGTTCTGGCTCATCCAGCAGGGCACGACGGCCGCCGTCTGGTTCGCGATCGTGGTCGCGCTCGGCATCGTCTACATGGCGATCTACGCGCCGCTGGCGGCGTTCTGGTCCGAGCTGTTCGACACCCGCGTGCGCTACACCGGGGTCGGGTCGGTGTACCAGTTCTCCGGGATCATCGCGAGCGGCCTGACCCCGCTCATCGGGACCCTGCTGATCAACGCCAACGACGGGAAGCCGTGGTACTTCGCGACGTACATGGTCGTCGTGGCCCTGGTAAGCCTGCTCTGCATGAAGCTGCTGCCGGAGACCTACAAGCGCGACATCATGCCCTCGGTCGAGGGCGCGGCCGACGAGCGGATGCGGCCGCGTGAACCGGTCACGGAGGCCGGCAATGAGTCCCCCGCCTGACCTGCAGGGCAAGAACGTCGTCGTCACCGGAGGGTCCGCGGGGATCGGCAGCGCCATCGTCGAGACGGCCCGGGAGCTGGGCGCGCAGGTCGCGGTGATCGACGTCGACCACGCGCCGGCGGCCGATGTATGCCTGCAGGCCGACGTCAGCTCGCCGACCGAGGCCGCCGACGCGATGGGCGAGGCCGCGTCGCGCCTGCGTGGTCTCGACATCCTGGTCAACAACGCGGGCATCGCGCCCACGGGTGCACTCGCCGAGATCACCTCGACGCAGTGGCGTCGGACGATGTCGGTCAACCTCGACGGGGTGTTCTTCTGCACCCAGGCGGCGGTGCCCCATCTGGCGAACGGTTCCGGAGGCGCAGTGGTCAACATGGCCTCGATCGCAGGACGTTCGTTCAGCCGTACGGCGAGCGTGGCCTACGCGGCCTCCAAGGGAGGCGTGGTCGCATTGACCCGCCAGCTCGGCTACGAGCTCTCGGCGACCGGCATCCGGGTCAACTGCGTGTGTCCGGGACTGGTGGACACCAGCATTATGGCCCGCAACACCAGCCCGGAGCGGCTGTCCGAGCTCGTCTCGACCATCCCGCTCGGACGTCTCGCCCGGCCCGACGAGGTCGCGGCCGTGGTCTGCTTCCTCGCCTCGGACGCAGCGAGCTACATGACCGGGTCCGTCGTCGACATCACCGGCGGGCTTGCCTAGCACGCCGAACAGCGCTCGACGTGTCCGCAATCTGCCCAGGGCTACCCCTAGTCGTCTGCGGCAGCGAACGACCACCCCGACCAGGACTCGACCGTGACCAGCACCGCCGGCCCGCGCGGAGGGCGCTCCCTGTACTGCGCGTACCTCTCACGCAACGCCTCTACCGCCGCATGCCACCGGTCGCCGGTGTGCACGACCTCGGCCCGGCCGTCGCCGCGCACCCACCACAGGCGCCTCCAGTCGTCGTCGTAGAGGTCCCACAGCAGGGCGACGCGCGGGTTGTCCTCGATGTTGCGCAGGCGACGAAGGTCGGTCGTGCGCTTCGGCTTCTGGTCGACGGCACTCACGACGACGTCGCCGGACAGGGCGAAGGTCATCGGCACCAGGTGCGGACGCATGTCGGCGCCGGTCGTCGCCAGTCTCGCGACCCGCTCACTGCGCACTCGCGCCCGGCACACGTCACCCTCGAGCCGCATCGGCACCTCCGTCCAGTCGAGCGTGCCTCGAGCGTAGCCGCGGGTGGCCGGCCATCCGCCGGTTCCGGCGTCGCATACCGTGGGTCTCCGTTCCGTCGGCGCGGTCGCCCGCAGGAAGGACCTCATGAGCGCGCTGGCCGTCGTGAACGCTCCCGCAGCAGGAGGCATGGCCGGCGCGGTGACGGGCGCGGTCCTGCTCAGCGCCATCGCGCATGCGAGCTGGAACGCGATCGCGGCCGGCATCAGAGACAAGGTCGTCGCCTTCACCGTTCTCGGGCTGGGCAGCCTGCTGATCGTCGTCCCGCTCCTGGCTTGGGCGCCGATGCCGGCCGCACCGAGTCGGCCCTTCCTGTTCGCCTCGGCCGTCATCCACGTCGCGTACAACCTGCTGCTCATGCAGTCGTACCGTCTCGGGGACTTCAGCCAGGTCTACCCACTGGCCCGCGGCATCTCGCCGCTGGTCGTGACCATCGCCGCGGCGGTCTTCGTCGGCGAGCGGCTCGCACCTGTGCAGCTGGCGGGGGTGGCCGTCGTGTCCGCCGGACTGGGCAGCCTCGTGGTCCTGGGCCGGCAACCCGGCCGCCAGGACCGAGCGGCCGTGGCGGCAGCCGTCGGCACCGGACTCGCCATCGCCACGTACACGGTCGTCGACGGTGTCGGAGTCCGGGCCGCCGGGGACGCCTTCGGCTACATCGTGTGGCTCAACGTCCTGAACAGCGCCGCCATCCCGGTGGGCGCGTTCTGCGTGCGTGGTCCCGCGCTGCTGAGGCAGGCACGGCCCTACTGGGCGTACGGCCTGGCCGGAGGGGCGCTGACGCTGCTCGCGTACGGCCTCGTGCTGTGGGCGCAGACCCGTGGCGCGCTGGCCCCGATCGCCGCACTGCGCGAGAGCAGCATCATCTTCGGCGCGCTGATCGGCGCGGTGTTCTTCCATGAGCGCTTCGGCGTCCCACGTGTCGTCGCAGCGGTTCTCGTCACCGTGGGGATAGTGCTGCTCAACCTCCCCTGACGGCTCGACGCCTACATCCGCGCCCAGATGTCGTGGCTCAGTCGGGCCCGTCGTGGGATGACGCGGGCACGCCCAGCGCCTCCCGTGCCTCAGCGGTGTCGTCGTAGACACGCCATTCGGCGACCCTGTCGCCGGCGACGGTCGCGGTCCAGATTGCGGGGCCGTCCAGGCTGGGCTCCACGCACTCGGAGTGCCCGGTGACCACCACGACGTCGCTCTTCGAGTCGACCGACCCGAACACATTGCGATAGCCCGGGAACGCATCGAAGAACCCCGACCACGCCTCCAGACAGCGGTCACGGCCGGACCAGCCCTGACCGCCGCTGTCGACGAACCTGTGGTCGTCGGTCATCAGCGCACCGAGGCCGGTCAGGTCGGCGCGCGTGATGCAGTCGTTGAACTGCTCGACCAGTTGCTGCCGTTCGTCCGCCCGTGCCATGCGGACCTCAGGTGGTCTCTCGGACGAGGCTCGCACCGAAGCCCAGCAGCACCGTCCCCGTGACCGCCTCCAGCGCGCGGCGTACGCGCCGCCGCGTGAGCAGGCCACGCACGCGGTGGAGTCCGCTGACCAGCAGCATCAGGTACGCCAGCGACAGCAGCGCATGGCTGAGTGCCAACGGAAGGATCTGCCAGATCGGCGCGCCGGCGGGGAGGAACTGCGGGAGCACCGCGAGGTAGAACACCAGCACCTTCGGGTTGGTGATGTTGGACAGGAAGCCCTGGCGCCAGCCCGCCCACGCGGCGCCGCGCGACGGCTCACCCGCGCCCGTGTCGGGTTGCTCGTACACGCCCCGCATGGCCGACCGCAGGGCCTGCACACCCAGGACCACCAGGTAGGCGGCGCCGGCCCATTTGATCGCCTCGAAGACAGGCTGCGAGGCGACGATGACGGCGCCGAGCCCGAGCGCGGCGACGCTGCCCTGCACCGCGTTGGAGGTCGCCACGCCCACACCGGCCCAGGCGCCACGACGCCGCCCGGAGGCGAGCACGTTGCGGGTGACGACGACGAAGTCCGGCCCGGGCATCAGCACGAGTAGCACAGCGAACCCGAGGAACGACGCGTAGGTCTGCCAGTCCATCGGCCCAGATTACGACGCCGCTCCGCCCCGGCGTTACCGCAGCGGGCCACCCCGCCGCTTCAGCAAGCGCGTGGAGTGATGCGCGATGAGTGCTCCGCCAGGGGCGGGCTCGGGCTCGTCGCCTAGGGTCGGTGTTGTGCAGCAGTGGTACAAGGAGCATCCGTCGCCGACGGGGCGCTTCGAGGCCGGGCAGCTCGTACCCGTGCCCGAGGCCTCGGCGGCCGACACGATCGTGTGGTGGCGACTTCCCGCGGAGGCCGACGGCATCCAGGTGTGGGAGGGGCTGGCCGCACAACGGCTCGACGACGACCGCGCCATGGTGCGGGCCGTCCCGCTGTTCGCGTACGACGTCGGCTACGGCGACGAGGTGTTCGTCGCCGACTCCGCCGAGGGCGGCCTCGTCGTGACCGGCGTGGCCAGCGACCGCGGCAGCTACACGTTCCGCGTGTGGCTGGGTGACGGCGCCGGGGACGACGTCCGCGCCGTGGTGCGCGAGTTCGGTGAGCTCGGCTGCCTGATCGAGGGGTACAGCGACAAGCTGGTCGGCCTGTCGTGCGAGCCGGGAGATGCGCAGACGGTCGCGGACGCGCTGCACCGCGCCGAGCAGCAGGGGCGCCTCACGTACGAGACCGGCCGCCAGGCCCCGACATGACCGCGGGCAGCCTCGTAGGACCACGGCCGGCTCGTCGGCCGGCCACAGACCTGGTCGAATGTCCTTCAGCTCGCACGAGACAAGGAGCCCGTCAGAATGAAGATCCACCACGGCCACCTTCCCGGGGCAGCGTCGCAGAACCGCACCGAGACCTTCACCGGCACCGTCTGGCTCGACCCGGTGCTCGCCGAGGACCAGCCGGCGCTCGCCGCCAACTCGGTCTGCTTCACGCCCGGATCTCGGACGTTCTGGCACAGCCACAGCGAGGGTCAGCTGCTGATCGTGACGCACGGCCGCGGCTTCGTGCAGTCCCGCGACGAGGAGAAGTCGCCGCTGACCCCCGGCGACATCGTGTACGCACCGCCCGGCGAGGAGCACTGGCACGGGGCGGCCGAGGACAGCATCCTCGTGCACCTCGCGATCTCGCTCGGGTCGACCGACTGGCTCAAGGAGGTCGACGAGGACCTCTACCGGCGGGTCGTCGCCGACGGCTGAGCCGGACCGCGCGCGAGCCCGGGCACCGGAGCATCGCGAAGGAGGTGACCGGGCCATGAAGCGGATCGCGGTGTTCATCGGGTCCACGAACGGCCACGACGAGGGCTACGCCGACCTGGCGCACGCGGTCGGCGGCGAGCTCGCCCGCAGCGGGCTCGGCGTCGTCTACGGCGGCGGTCGGTCGGGCCTGATGGGCGCGCTCGCCGACGGTGTGCTCGCTGCCGGTGGCGAGATCATCGGCGTGATCCCTCAGTCGATGGTCGAGCGCGAGTGGGCTCGAGACGACATCACCGAGCTGCACGTGTGCGAGAGCATGCACGAGCGCAAGGCACTGATGGCCGACAAGGCCGACGCGTTCCTCGCGCTGCCCGGCGGCCTGGGCACGCTGGAGGAGATATTCGAGGTGTGGAGCTGGCGGCGGCTCGGCTTCCATGACAAGCCGGTCGGGTTCCTCGACGCCGGGGGGTACTGGACCCCTCTGGTCGAGGCGCTGCGTGGGATCGTCGACGCCGGCTTCCTCTCCCCCGCGGCTCTCGAGGACGTGGTGGTCGACGCGGACCTGAACGCGGTGCTGAAGGGACTCGCCGAGCGCGCGACGGGTTCGGGCGAGCGCCTGCGACCCGGCACCTGAGGGAGCCACGGCCGCGTCGGCCGACCCCGGAAATCGCCTCGACGCGACGGCCGGCGTCGTTGAGAGTGGACACGAGCGCCGCGGCATACCCGCGAGGTAGCGAGGACGGGCGAGGGAGGCAGCACATGAGTGGCGAGTGGGAGATCGAGCGACTCGATCTCGATGCCTACCTGCAGCGGATCGGCTACGACGCGGACCTGAATGCCGACGGGCGGACCCTGAGTGGGCTGCACCGCGCGCACATGGCGGCCATCCCGTTCGAGAACCTCGACGTCGTCCTCGGACGAGGAGTCGCCGTCGACCTCGACAGCGTGCAGCGCAAGCTCGTCGACGCACGACGTGGCGGGTACTGCTACGAGCACGGCTTGCTGTTCGGAGCCGTGCTCGAGCGCGTCGGGTTCACCGTCGACCGGCTGCTGGCCCGGATCGGCGACGACACCGAACGTCCCCGACCGCGCACGCACATGGCGCTGCACGTACACCGCGACGAGGAGCAGTGGCTGGCCGACGTCGGCTTCGGGGGCGGACTGCGGGAACCCCTCGTCTGGGGGGACACCCGGCCGCACCGCCAGGGCGGCTGGACCTACCGGATGACACCCACCCCCAGCGGCTCCTGGCATCTCGGTGAGCGCCTCGGCTCGCAGTGGGCCGTGCTCTACAGCCTCGGCCCCGAGCCGCAGCACGCCGCCGACGTCGTCATGGCCAACCACTTCACCTCCACGTACCCGGACTCGCCGTTCGTCGGCCAGCCCGTGGTCATGCGCAACGACGACGACCTCCGCCGCCGGTTGCGCGGGCGCGAGCTGAGCCTGGTGCGGCCGGACGGTTCGACCGAGCAGCGCAGGCTCACCGACACCGAGCTGACGGTCTTCCTGCGCGACGACATGGGCCTGCCACTGACCGACACCGAGCTGGCGTCGATCCTCGGCGTCCTTCCGGCGTACGCCGAGAGCGGCTGAGGGAGCCCGCGACCGGTGAGTCCCGACCCTCGACTATCCGATGCACGCCGTGCCTGTCCGCGAAGTGCCTCGCACCCAAGGGCCCGCCAGCTGCTGCTTGCCCTGTTCGGCACGGCGTTCGTGGTCTCGGTGGTGCACTATGCCGACAACGTCGTGGACTGCGCCGACTACCCACAGACCGGGCCAGCTGGGCCACCAGCGCCCTCCGCGACGCTGATCGGCGCGGCATGGTTCCTGTTCACTGCGGCAGGACTGCTCGGGATCGGCCTGTTCGTGCGTGGTCAAATCGTTGCCGCGGCGTGGGCGCTGACCGGCTATGCCGTCAGCGGGCTCGTCGGCCTAGGCCACTACGCGGCCCCGGATGCGGCCGCGATGCCGTGGTGGCGGCAGGCGCACGTGCTGGCGGACATCCTCTGTGGGGTACTGATCCTCGGGTTCGCCATCTGGTCCGTCGTGGCGCTGCGGCCGGAAGTGGCTTCCGGACGCGCGCGGGATCAAGCCGCGAACGGCACGTAGCCAGGAGTGCGGCTTGACGGTGGCGTCAGCGGGGTGCGGCCATGGGTTCGGGCGTCGCCGCTCCCGACGGCGTACGCGTCAGGTCGACCGCGACGGTCAGGAGGACGGCGGACGGGAGGAACCACGGCCCTATCGAGAAGCCGCTGAGCATGGATACGACCCACAGCGCACCGACGGCGCACCACGCCGCGGCCCGTGCGACCCGTGAGCCGTGCCGTGCCGCGAGGACGAGGGCGGCGACGACGAGCGTGGCGGCAGCCGGAATCGCCAGCCAGAACAGGACGGTCACGCCGTCGGTCGTGACAAGGGTCGACGTGCTCTCGTCCACCGTGGTGCACCGCGCACGTCGTCCGGACGGGCAGACCTCGGTGGTCTGGCTTACGGCGGGGAACCAGAAGCCCGTCGAGACCACGAACGCACCCCACAGCAGAGATGCGGCGCACAGGCGCATCGGTACGACGACACGGCCGCGAGCAGCCATGGCGTCACGATACGCCAGGGACCGTCGACTCGGCCGCCTCTACCGGCTCGCTCGGATACACGCGAGGTACGCCGACACCGCGTCGTCGTCACCGAAGCGCGTGTGCAGCCCGATGTAGCCGTCGGGGCGCACGAGCACGAGGCCACCATGCCCGCCGAGCCCGTAGCGCTCGGCAACCGCACGCTCGGGGTCGGCGACCACGGCGTCGTAGGTCCGCGGCTGCGCCTCGGCTGCTGCGGCGACGCCGTCGCCGACCAGGACGTGGCGCACGTCGTCGTCGAGAGCGAGCCGTTGCGAGGGGCCGTCCGAACCGGCGACGTACAACGCGGTGTGTCCCGTGCCCGCGGCGAGCACGGTGTGCAGGGCAGGCTGCACACCGGGCACGTCTGGCGCCGACTCACCAGGGTGCGGGCCGTGGCTGTGGTGATGATGGCCGTGCCGCGCGACGATCGGGCTGTCGCGGTAGGCGACGTCGATCTCCTCGGTCCCGTCGGCCAGCCGCATCCGGATCGGCTCGAGCGCGGTAGCGAGGTGGATGGCGTGGTTGCGCAGCCGTCGTGCGAGCTCGTTGTGCACGGTGCCCGCGTCCGTCACCCGTGTGCTGGCCTCGATGACGCGAGCGGCCACGGGATGGCGCTCGTCGTGGTAGCTGTCGAGCAGCCCGGGCGCAGCCTGTCCGGCCGCCGCCAGCGCGAGCTTCCAGCCCAGGTTGAACGCGTCCTGCATGCCGGTGTTCATCCCCTGCCCGCCGGCCGGGCTGTGCACATGCGCCGCGTCGCCGGCGAGGAAGACCCGGCCGTGCCGGTACGCCGCAACCTGGGCGTGGTGGATCTCGAAGACCGTGATCCAGTGCGCGGATCGCAGCCTCATCCCGTGTGCACGTCGGTCACACACCGCCTGCACGTGCTCGAGCGTCGAAGCCTCGTCGCCGTCGTCGAGCATGGCGATCACGCGGACCCGGCTGCCGGCCATCGGGAACACGAGCAGCGGTCCGGCGTCGGACGAGAGGAACGTGTGGAAGGCGTCCCGGTCGAGGTCGTACTCGCCCTCGACGTCGCCCAGCAGGAAGCGCCTCCCCTTGAACGAGCCCTCCAGCTTGGTTCCGACCTGGTGGCGCACGGTGCTGTGGCTGCCGTCGGTGCCCGCCACGTATGACGATGTGCAGGTCTCCTCTTGCCCGTCGGGGTGCCGCAGCGTCGAACGGACCTCGTCGTCGTTCTGCTCGAGTGCGACGAGCTCCGCACCGCGCTCGATCGTGACCCCGAGCTCGGCGAGCCGTTCGGTCAGCACTCGCTCGGTCTCGGTCTGTGCCGTCGAGACCGAGAACGGGAAAGGGCTGTCCACGGTGTCCAGCGGCACTCGCCCGAGCACGCCGCCGTCCGCGTGGAACTCGGCAGCGGTGGCCGCCGTCCCACTGGCGACCAGCGCGTCGACCGTCCCGATGCGCTGCATCATCTCCAGACTGCGAGCGTGTACCAGGATCGCGCGTGACTCCTCGGTCGGCTCGGTGAGCCTGTCGACCACGCGGACCGCCGTGCCGCGTCGGGCCAGCTCGCACGCGAGCACCAACCCCGCCGGGCCGGCCCCGACCACCAGGACACCTACGCGCGCACCCTCGGACGCATCCATGCACTCTCCCCCGACCGCCCCTGACTGCTCGTCACGCTAGGACACGCCCTGAGGGCTGGCAAGGCACCAGTTCGCCGTTTCGTGAACCTTGCACGCGTTCGCCGGGCACACTTTCCGACATGCCCACCCCTCCGGCCCGCAGGCGCATCCCCTTGCCGGGCATCAGCTCCCGCGCCTGGGAGCATCCCGCCGACCGCGGTGCCCTGGTCGCGCTTCGCAGACTGCGAGGCTTCGACACCCTGCTCAAGCGGCTCTCCGGGCTTGTCAACGAGCGCGCCGTCCGGCTGGTCTACCTCGGATCGGCGATCCGCGTAGACGAGCGGCAGTTCGCGACGTTGCACCACCTGCTCGGCGAGGTTGGCGCGGCTCTCGACGCTCCGACCCTGCCCGAGCTCTACGTCGAGTCGCACCCGGTCCCGACCGCGATCACGATCGGGATGGACAAGCCGATCATCGTCGTGTCGTCGGGGCTCGTCGGACTGCTCGACGAGGAGGAGATGCGCTTCGCGCTCGCCCACGAGATGGGCCACGTCGGCAGCGGGCACGCCGTGTACCAGACCCTGCTGCAGCGGCTGCTCCAGCTCAGTGGCGTGCTCACGGCGATCCCGCTCGGCGGTCTCGGCGTACGCGCGATCCTCGCCGGGCTGATGGAGTGGTCACGCAAGTCGGAGCTGTCCGCGGACCGCGCCGGGCTGCTCGCCACGCAGGACCCGTCAGTGGCGTTCCGGGTGCACATGAAGCTGGCCAGCGGCGGCCGGTTGGAGAGCCTCGACCCGACCTCGTTCTTCGCGCAGGGCACCGAGTACGCCGAGTCCGGCGACCTGCGTGACTCCGTGCTCAGGCTGCTGCTGATCGAGGCGGAGTCGCATCCGTTCGCGGTCGTGCGCGCCGCCGAGCTGCGCCGCTGGGTCGACGCCGGCGAGTACACCCGGGTGCTGTCCGGGGACTACCCGCGACGCGCCGACGACGCCACGGCCGACGTGAGCCAGGCCGCGCAGGAGGCAGCTCGCAGCTACGCGGAGTCGTTCCGGCAGAGCCAGGACACGGTCGCGAAGCTGGTCCGAGACGCCTCCAGTGTGCTCGGCACTGTGAAGGACTGGCTGGGCGGCGCCTTCGGAGGCGACAAGGACTCCTGAGGGCCGGACCAGGGCGATCGCACGGACCGGATCTGCCGGTGCCTTGCGGCTTCAGATCTTGATCGGGAACGAGTGGTGCTCGTGGACCACGACCCAGCGTCCCTGCTCCTTGCGCAGGCCGATGGTCAGGCGGAGCCGGTTCTGCGGCTCCTCCTGCAGCTCCTGCGGGGTCCCGCAGCGCAGCAGCGCGTGCGCGAACGCCACGTCGTCGCCTGCGGTGACGTCCATCGAGACGATGTCGAACGAGGCGCCCTGCTGTTGCCAGGTGAAGAACGGCGGCCACGTGTCGCGGTAGGCGTCCATGCCGAGTACGCCGTCGTACGGCGGCGGCACGTCGAACATCACGATGTCGTCGGCGTGGTCGGCGAGCACTGTCTCGAGGTCACCCTCGTGCACCGCCCTCGCCCAGCGCTCGACCAGCGCCCGCACCTGCGATTCGTTGTCGTCCATGGCAGCGTCCCTTCGCGATTGCGTTCTGCAGGGTGCCTCCCTGCGCATGTAGAGACCCGCACCAGTGCGCCGACTCATCATGCGATCGCTGCCGGAAACTCGCGCGACATGCGGGCACGCCACCGCGATGATGTTCTCGTGGGGTGCATCCGCGTCACGTCGTCATACGGAGGAATCGGGTTCGCCATGTCCTTGCAGGTCCGGCTGCAGCAGGAGCTGTCGCGCGCCCTCAAGGCGCGAGACGCCGAGGCGGTGTCGGCGTTGCGCAGCGCACTGGGCGCGATCGCCAACGCCGAGGCCGTACCCGCGCCACAGCGGACGGGCACGGAGGTCATGCTCGGGGTCGGGCCGAGTGAGGTGCCACGCCG
>DATMEB010000265.1:0-5047 GCA_035557095.1 Nocardioidaceae bacterium
TGCGGGATCCCGATGATCGACAGCGGCTGCGTGCCCCGTTCGATCGCTGCCCACACGATGGCGGCGAGGGCGATGCCGACCGGGTTGTTGCGTCCGAGCAGGGCGAGTGACAGCCCGGTGAACCCGAGTGTGAGCGGGAACTGGTCGCCGTAGCGGTAGTACTGCGCGTCAGAGAGCAGCGGACCCATGCCGATCAGGCCGGCGACGCCACCCGAGAGCATGATCGTCACGAGGACCATCCGCTTCGGATTGACGCCCGACGCCTTGGCGGCGGCCGGGTTCACGCCCGACACCCGCAGCTCGAAGCCGTACCGGCTCCGGAACAGCAGCACGTAGTACCCGACCCCGACGAGCAGCGCCACGACCACGTACCCCTGGAGCACGACGCCACGCCCGAAGTGGAAGCCGAGCGCCTCGACGAGCGAGTTGAGCGAGGGGATGCGACCGCTGGCCGGGATCGTCCTCGTCTCGGCGGTGAGGCTTCCGCCGGTCGTGCGGAAGTAGGTGTTGAGCAGCCAGGCGGTGAGACCCGTGGCAACGAAGTTGAGCATGATCGTCGAGATCACCTCGTTGACGCCGCGGGTGACCTTCAAGATGCCGGGGATGGCCGCCCATGCGGCGCCCACGAGCACCGCGATGAGCACGATGTACGGCACGTGGAGGACCGCCGGGAGATCGGCCTTGGCACCGAGGTAGGCGGCGAACAGCGCGCCGAGCCGGTACTGGCCATCGGCGCCGATGTTGAACAGGCCCATCTTGAACCCGATCGCGACCGCGACGCCCGCCACGTAGTACCAGGCACCCTTGTTGAGGATGAGGACCAGCGACTCGGTCGAGTCGAGCACCCGCCACATCGCACCGAACGCCTCTCTCGGATCGTGGCCCGACAGCACCAAGGCGATGCTCGACACGACGATCGCGACGGCGCCCGCGATGAGTGGCGCGAGCGCGTTCGGTCCGATCCTGCCGAGCACGCGCAGGATCACGTCGGTGCCCCGGCGCCGGTCATGTACGAACCGAGGACCTGCGGCGTGACGTCGGACGGGTCCAGCGTCGCGACCAACCTGCCCCGGTACATGACGTGCAACGTGTCGGACAATCCGATCAGCTCCTCGAGATCGGCCGAGATCAGGAGCACGCCGAGCCCGGCGGCCCTGGCGTCGCGGATCACGTCCCAGATCGCGGCCTGCGCCCCGACGTCGATGCCACGGGTCGGGTGGGCGGCGATCAGCACCTTCGGTTCGGTCATCATCTCGCGCCCGACGATCAGCTTCTGCTGGTTGCCGCCCGACAGCGCGCGGGCGAGCACGTCCACGTCGGGTGTGCGCACGTCGAACTTCGCCACGATGCGCTCGGTGTCGGCGTGCGCGGCGCGGCGGTTGATCCAGCGACCGCGAGCGCTCGGCTCGCGCGTCTGGTGACCGAGCACGCGGTTCTCCCACAGCGGCGCCTCGAGCAGCAGCCCGTGCCGGTGCCGGTCCTCCGGGATGTAGCCGACGCCGTACTCGCGTCGCCGGTTGGTCGACCAGGACGTGGCGTCCTCGCCCTTGAGCCGGATCTGCCCGGCATCGAGGTCGCGCATCCCCATCACCGACTCGACCAGCTCGGCCTGCCCGTTGCCCTCGACACCCGCGATACCCAGCACCTCACCGGCGTGGATCGTGAACGACACGTCCTCGAGCAGCGGGCGTCCCGGGCCCGGCAGGTGCAGGCCCACAGCCTCGATCAGCACCTCGTCGCGGACCGTGGAGTCGCCCGATCCCGGTGACGGGAGCTCGGACCCGACCATCAGCTCGGCCAGCTGCCGGGGCGAGGTGTTCGCCGGGTCGGCGGTGCCCACCGTCGTACCCCGGCGCATCACCGTGATCTCGTCGGCGATCGCGAGCACCTCGTCGAGCTTGTGGGAGATGAACAGCAGCGTGATGTCCTGCTCCTTCAGGCGGCGCAGGTTGTCGAACAGCTCGTCGACCTCCTGCGGCACCAGCACCGCCGTGGGCTCGTCGAGGATGATCAGCCGCGCGCCCCGGTAGAGCACCTTGACGATCTCGATCCGCTGCCGGGCCCCGACCCCCAGGTCGGCCACCATCCGGTCGGGCTCCAGCCCGAAGCCGTAGGCGTCGGAGATCTCCTGCACCGCCCGCCGCGCCTCGGCTCCGATGCCGTGCAGCTTCTCCGCCCCGAGTACGACGTTCTCCAGCACGGTGAGGTTGTCGGCGAGCATGAAGTGCTGGAACACCATCCCGACGCCGGCCTCGATCGCCTGGGTCGGCGAGTGGAAGTGCCGTTCGACGCCGTCGACGACCACCTGGCCGTCGTCGGGGCGTTGCACGCCGTACAGGATCTTCATCAGCGTGGACTTGCCCGCGCCGTTCTCCCCCACGAGCGCGTGCACGGTGCCCCGGTGGATCCGAAGGGACACGTCGTGGTTGGCCACGACGCCCGGGAACCGCTTGCCGATGCCGGTCAGCTCGGCCGCGACGTCGATCCTGTCGGAGCCCGCGCTGGGCTGTGAGGTGACGATGACACACGCTCCTCGTTGAACGTCCGAGTCCGAACGTCCGCCGGTCAGGGAGTCGACGGCACCTTGATCTCGCCGGAGATGATCTGCTGCTTGTAGTCGTCGAGCTGACCGGAGATGTCGTCGACGAACCCACCGCTGGTGGAGTAGTCGACGCCGTTGGCCTCGAGGTCGTAGATCTGCTCACCGGTCAGCGGCTTACCGTCGACGTACGCCTTGATGTAGTCGTAGACCGCGACGTCGACCTTCTTCAGCATCGACGTGAGCACGACGTCGCGCAGCGGGCCGGCAGTCTGGTACTGGTCGGAGTCGACGCCGATCGCCCAGCCCTTCGCGGCGTTGGCCGCCTGGAAGACACCGCTGCCCGAGCCGCCGGCGGCGTGGTAGACCACGTCTGCGCCCGAGTCGAACATGCCGGCGGCCGCCGTCTTGCCCTTGGCCGGGTCGCCGAAGCCGGAGAAGTCCGGCGGCTGGGTGAGGTAGGTGGTGTCGACCCGGATGTCGGGGTTGACCTCCTGGGCGCCGGCGATGAAGCCTGCCTCGAACTTCTGGATCAGCGGGACCTCGACACCGCCGACGAAGCCGATGTGGTCGGCCTTGGACTTCATCGCCGCCGCGGCACCGACGAGGAAGGAGCCCTGCTCCTCGGCGAACAGCAGGTTGGCGATGTTGTCGCCCGTCGCCACGGCGTCGTCGACGATCGCGAAGCTGACCTCGGGGTACTGCGGGGCCACCTTGGCCACCGACTCGGAGTAGGCGAATCCAACGGCGATGATCGGGTCGAACCCGGCGTCGGCGAGCTGGATCAGCCGGTCCTCGCGGGCGGACTCGGGCTCGCCGTCGGTGGCCTCGGCCTCCTCTGAGTCGACGCCGAACTCGTCGATGGCCCGGTCGAGTCCACGGGCCGCCGCGTCGTTGAAGGATTGGTCGCCTCGACCGCCCACGTCGTAGGCGAGACCGACCTGCACGTCGGAGGCCACACCCTCGCCGCCACCGCTGTCGGCGGTCTCAGGCTGCGCGCAGCCGGCGAGAACAACCGTCGCCGAGGCGACGAAGACTGCGATCCTGGTCAGCTGGCGCAAGACGCCCTCCTTTAGACGTGCACGCCCCTTATGGGCATGCCGCGGGCCCTTAGGCCAGCGCACACCCTAGTGCCCGCCCCGGGCGCGGATAGTCACCCGAGGCCGTTCAACGTCAGTTTGTTATCGAGTCGGTAGGTTCGCGCGTGCGACGGGCGTTCTGAGCCCGCAGCGACCGGGTCGCGGCGGCCGCCAGCAGGCGCGACCCGGCGACCAGCGCCCGGTCGTCGACCCGCAGGTCGCCCTGGTGCAGGTCGTACGTCGGGCCGCCCGGCGTACGGGTGCCGAGGCGCGCCATCGCCCCGGGCACCGACTCGAGGTACCAGGCGAAGTCCTCACCGCCGAGACTCTGCGTCGTGGTCCTGACCGCCTCGGGCCCGAGCACGTCGGTCGCCGCCTGGGCGAGCAGGGCCGTCGCCCCTGCCTCGTTGACGACCGGGGGTACGCCACGGACGTAGTCGATCTCGCTCTGCACGCCGTACGGCGCGATGATCTGCACCACCAGCTCGGTGACGACCTCCTGTGCGGTCTCCCAGGCGGTGGCGTCCAGCATCCGCAGGGTGCCGGCGGCCTCTCCGACCGCGGGGATGACGTTGCGGGCCGAGCCGGCGCGGACCATGCCCCAGACCAGCGTGGCGCCGGCGCGCGGGTCGAGCCGGCGGGAGAGCACCGCGGGCAGGTCGGTCACCAGCTTGGCGATGGCATAGGTGAGGTCCTGGGTCAGGTGCGGGCGCGAGGTGTGGCCGCCGCGGCCGCGGAGCCGGACGGAGAGCGAGTCGGCGGCACCGGTGATCGGGCCCTCCCGCAGCCCGACCTGCCCCGCGTCGAGGGTCGGGTCGCAGTGCAGTCCGAACACCTCGTGCACGCCGGTGAGCCCGCCGTCGGCGATCACTTCCAGCGCACCGCCGGGCATGATCTCCTCGGCCGGCTGGAACAACAGCCGCACCTTGCCCGACAGCGGCGTCTGCTGGTCGAGCGCGGCCAGGGCGAGGCCGGCTCCGAGCAGGCAGGCGGTGTGCGCGTCGTGGCCGCAGGCGTGCGCGACCCCGTCGACGGTCGAGCGCCACGGGTCGTCGGTCAGGTCGTCCACCGGCAGCGCGTCGAGGTCTGCGCGCAGCGCCACGACCGGGGCATCCTCACGCTGGGCGCCGATCTCGGCCATCAGGCCCGACCGGGGCAGCAGCTGCACCTTGACGCCGGCGCGCTCCAGACGCTCCGCGACGACCATCGTGGTGCGCTGCTCGGCCCAGGCCAGCTCGGGATGCGCGTGCAGGTCACGGCGTACGTCGAGGATGTCGCCGCTGACCGCGTCGACGAGCCCGACGAGGGCAGCCGCGTCGACCCCGTGATCAGCTGGCATAGCAAGTCACCGTACCCGCTGCGGGTCGTGGCGCGGGTGCCGGTGGTGCCGTGCCGGGCGGGCGCTCAGCTCCCGGGGAGACGCCGGTTG
>DATMEB010000266.1:0-31063 GCA_035557095.1 Nocardioidaceae bacterium
CGCTGCGCGAGGGTCCTCTCCTCGGTCGACCCCGAGCACACCAGCAGCCCCGAGCCGCCGGCCTCGCGGAACGCGTCGACGGCGTCGAAAGCGGCCAGGTCCCCGAGGTCGTCCCCGGCGAACACGACCGTCCGTGCGTCCAGCTCCTCGACCAGCGCGCGCAGCGCGGCGCCCTTGTCCATCCCCGGAGGCCGCAGCTCGAGCACGAGCCGGCCGGGCTCGAGCGCGAGACCGAGCTCTTCGGCGAGCTGCTGCAGGGGTCTCCTGAGCTGCTCGAACGTGCCCTCGGGGTCCGGCAGCCGCCGGGTGTGCACACCCAGCGACGCGCCCTTGTCCTCGACGTACGCGTCGGCCGCTCCGAGCTCCTGCAGGACGCCGGGCAGTCGGCGACGGGCCTCGGCCACCCCGGCCGGTGGCGGCGGGGCGGTGACCTGGTCGGTGGCAGCGTCCCAGCGCTCCAGCCCGTAGTGACCGAGCACCACCAGGCCCTGCAGCCCGGGTACGCCGCGCAGGCCGGCGTAGTCGACGGCGGTCGCCGCGGGTCGGCCGGTGATGATCGCGAGGTGGCCGACATGCCGGGACAGGGCCGACAGGGCATCGACGGCCGCGGGATGAGCCCGGGCCTGGGCCGGGTCGGAGACGATCGGCGCCAGCGTGCCGTCGAAGTCGAGGGCGACGAGCGCACGGCCCGGATCACGGACGAGTGCCTGCAGAGCCGTCCTGCCCTGCGCCGTACGCGGTTCGAGCTGCGTCATGCGGACAGCAGACGGTCAGGGCGTGGCGGTAGACGGCTGGCCGTCGCGAGCGTCGCCCCACGGGATGCCTCGCAAGGCGCAGGCGCGAAGGCATACCGGCGTTGTACGTCGAGCGGCTGGAACGCAGCGAGGCGCCCGTGGCGCGGCGCGCAGCAGGCCATGCCGGCTACCGCCACGTCCTAGGCCGCGTCGGGGGTCAAGATCACCGTCAGCCGGTCGAACTTCATCGGCGCGACCGCGCCGCGTACACGCTCGTAGCCGAGAGTGTCGGCGAGCTGGTGGGCCTCGTCGGCCATCCCCGCTGGGTAGTAGACGGTGCTGGACGGGATGTCACCGCGCCAGTTGTCGACACCGACGACCTGCCAGCCGCCGTCCTGGAGCTCCGCGGCCGTCGACGCGGCCAGACCGGTGATCGTGGTGTTGTTGTAGACCTCGACGTAGACGTCGGGCGCTCCCTCGGGGTCGGGGGCGTCGCGCGGCTCGGTGCGCGGCCGGTTGCGCCGGTCCTTCCTGCGGTCCGCGGCGCGCTCCTTCGCCTTGCGGTCGGCCGCGCTCGCGGTGCCGTCGGCCTTCTCGCCGGCCGGCTCGGCCTGCGCCCGCGGGGTTGCCTCCGGGGTGCGGGGAGCGTTCTGCGCCTGTGGCTCCGGAGCAGGGTCCTCGCCGGAACCGCCGGCGAAGAACGCCACCATGGCCACGACGATGACGGCCACACTGACCACTGCCACGATCGAGGGCATGGCCTGGCCATGCTCGCGTCGTGGGCGCTCACGCCGGCGCTCAGGTCGTCGGGGCGGCCTGGGGGCTGCGGGGGATGCCTGCGCGCCGGACATCATGCGTCAGACTTCGAAACCGAGGCGGCGGGCCGAGCGGGCCCGTTGACGGGCGGACCGCAGACGCCGCAGCCGCTTGACCAGCAGCGGGTCGTAAGCCATGGACGACTCGCGGTCGATGAGCGCGTTGAGCACCTGGTAGTAGCGGGTCGCCGACATGTCGAACTTCTCGCGGATCGCGTGCTCCTTGGCGCCGGCGTACTTCCACCACTGGCGCTCGAAGCTCAGGATCTCCCGGTCACGGGCCGACAGCGCCTCGGCAGCGCGGGCTGCCTCGCCCGACGTCGCCATGTCGGCGTTCGCGGCATCGCTTCCTGCCATGAGCCCCTCGATCCCCCCGGATTGCGGTCGGTTTCGGGCCATCGTAAGTGAGAACCACACCGGTGTCATTCAGGCGGGCCGAAACATCTCTCGTGTCGGCGCGGCCCGGTGGCCACCGGCGACTCACACACGAACGCGACCCTACCGAGGTGGGCAACTCACGACGACGACGGCTAGGGTCAAATGCACGCCGCCAGGGGAGGAAACGTGCCCGACGACACGTCCAGCGCCACCGGAACCGGAGGCAAGCGACGTACCGCTCGCCGCCGTACACAGGCCGACAGGGCCGACAGGGCCCCGGAGACCAGCGACCTGGTGGTGGTCGCGAACCGGCTGCCGGTCGACAGGGTGGAGGCTCCCGACGGTTCGGTGTCGTGGCGTCGCTCCCCCGGTGGCCTGGTCACCGCCCTCGAACCCGTGCTGCGCCAGCACCACGGCGCCTGGATCGGCTGGCCGGGAGGCGGCGGTGCCGACGCGCCCGACATGGTGCCGTTCGAGCAGGACGGCCTGACGCTCGTACCCGTCCCCCTGTCCCACGACGAGGTCGAGGAGTACTACGAGGGCTTCTCCAACGGCACGCTCTGGCCGCTCTACCACGACGTGATCGTCGCCCCGGAGTTCCACCGGGAGTGGTGGGACGCCTACGTCCGGGTCAACCGGCGGTTCGCGGAGCGCGCGGCCGAGGTCGCTGCCCAGGACGCCGTCGTGTGGATCCACGACTACCAGCTGCAGCTGGCGCCGGCGATGCTGCGCGACCTCCGTCCCGACCTGCGGATCGGGTTCTTCCTGCACATCCCGTTCCCGCCGACCGAGCTGTTCATGCAGCTTCCGTGGCGGCGGCGCATCATCGAGGGCCTGCTCGGCGCCGACCTCGTCGGCTTCCAGGTCCCCGGCAACGCGGCCAACTTCGCACGGCTGGTGCGTTCGCTTACCGGACACAAGACCCACCGCGATCTCGTCAACCTGCCCGACGGGCGTACGGTCCGAGCCCGAGCGTTTCCCATCTCGATCGACTCCACGGGGCTGGTGGAGCTGGCCAAGTCACCCGAGACCGAGGCACGGGCCAAGGAGATCCGCGACGAGGTCGGCAACCCCGAGTGCGTGCTGCTCGGCGTCGACCGCCTCGACTACACCAAAGGGATCCGGCAACGGCTGCGCGCGTTCGGTGAGCTGCTGCGTGACGGCGACATCTCCGTCGACGACGCCGTGTTCATCCAGGTGGCGACGCCGTCGCGCGAGCGCGTCGAGCAGTACCGCGTGCTGCGCGACGACATCGACCGGCTGGTCGGCAACATCAACGGCGACTACGGCCGCATCGGCACCCCGGCGATCAACTACATGCACACGTCGTTCTCCCGCAACGAGATGGCGGCCCTGTTCCGCGCAGCCGACGTCATGGTGGTCACGCCGTTGCGCGACGGCATGAACCTCGTGGCCAAGGAGTACGTCGCCTGCCGCTTCGGCGACGACGGCGCCCTGCTGCTGAGCGAGTTCGCCGGTTCTGCGGCCGAGCTCAAGCAGGCGTTCCTGGTGAACCCGTACGACATCAACGGGCTCAAGGAGACGCTGCTGAACACGATGAACGCCGAGCCCCGCGAACGGCACCGGCGGATGCGCGCGATGCGTCGCTACATCCTCGAGCACGACATCAACCGCTGGGCCTCGGAGTTCCTCGACGCGCTCACCGCGTCGTAGTCGCCGGCCCCGGGCGCCACACCTAGAGTGTCCGCCGTGACGCGCAAACCACTGCCCGAGCTGATGGCCCGCGACTGGGCGGAGGCGCTGGCGCCGGTCGAGCCGTCGATCTCGGCGATGGGCGACTTCCTGCGTGCGGAGGCGAGCGCCGGGCGCACGTACCTGCCCAGCGGTGACAACGTGCTGCGGGCGTTCCGCCAGCCGATGAGCGACGTCCGCGTGCTGATCGTCGGCCAGGACCCCTATCCCACGCCCGGCCATGCGGTCGGGCTGTGCTTCTCCGTCGAGCCGAACGTCCGGCCGCTGCCGAAGAGCCTGGTCAACATCTACCGGGAACTGGTGGACGACCTCGGCATCGACCCACCGACGACCGGCGACCTCACTCCGTGGACCCGCAACGGCATTCTGCTGCTCAACCGAGTGCTCACCGTCTGCCCCGGCAACGCCGGCAGCCACCGCGGTCGTGGCTGGGAGGCGGTGACCGAGCACGCGATCAAGTCGCTCGTGGCTCGTGGCGGCCCGCTGGTGGCGATCCTATGGGGTCGTGACGCGCAGACGCTGAAGCCGATGCTCGGCTCCACGCCGTACGTCGAGTCGGTGCACCCGAGCCCGCTGTCGGCCTCGCGCGGCTTCTTCGGGTCGCGGCCGTTCAGCCGTGCCAACGCCCTGCTCGCCGAGCAGGGCGGCGAGCCCGTCGACTGGAGACTGACCTGATGTCAGCGGCCCCCACCGCTGGGTGGCCGCTGGCGATCGCGCTGCTGGTGCTGGTCCTCTTCGCGGTCGGCGCCGCCAGCGCGGGAGGCATGCGCATCCGCCGCGACCTCGTCACGGCGTCGGTCCGGGCCGTCGCGCAGCTCGCCGTCGTCTCGCTGGCGATCGCCGCGGTACTCGGCTCGGTGTGGTGGTCGGCCGCGTTCGCGCTCCTGATGTTCGCCGTGGCGACGTTCACCACCGCCCGGCGGGTCGGTGCCGTGCCTGACGTCGCCTGGCTGGCGCTGGGTCTCGGCGCGGGCGTCGCGCCGGTGCTCGGCCTGCTGTTCGTCTCCGGCGCGATCCCGCTCAACGGACCCAGCCTGGTGCCGACCGCGGGGATCGTGATCGGCGGCGCGATGACTGCGAACACGCTCGCGGGGCGTCGGGCGTTCGACGAGCTGCGGCACGGTGTCGGCATGTACGAGGCGGCCCTGGCGCTGGGGATGCGCCGCCGCGACGCCGTCCTGGAGGTCATCAGCCCGACGGCGTCGGAGGCGCTGACCCCGGTGCTGGACCAGACCCGGACCGTCGGGCTGGTGACGCTGCCCGGCGCATACGTCGGGGTGCTGCTCGGTGGTGGTACGCCGCTGGAGGCCGGAGCCGCGCAGATCATGGTGCTCGTGGGACTGCTGGCCGCGGAGACGATCACCGTCGTCGTCCTCGTCCAGCTGGTCGCGCTCGGCCGGGTCGCCCCCGCCGCGCTGCGCGCCCGCCTCGCGGCCTGAACCGCTGCCTTCGCGCCGCAAACAGGTGGGTGCGCTAGTCCTGGAAGTGGTGGAAGTCGGAGTACGAGCCGCCCCAGGCGAAGCCCTGGCGCTCGAAGGCCCGCACCACCGGATGTGAGCTCGACCGGTGCACCATCGGGCCCGGCCGGTCCCGCGGCAGCCACCACCGGTTGGGGTAGACACCGCGCCGGGTGACGTAGGGGTTCTCCCACGGGTTGAGGTCGATCGACCGGCCGTAGGAGTGCGGCGACTGCCGTCCCGGGCTGCCGACGACGCGGCGGCAGTTGAACGCGCTGGTGTTGTCGGCCTTCATCGACCGGTAGTCGTTCGCACCGCGCAGCCGCCTGGACCAGCCGAACCGGTCGACGCGGTACATCGCGCGGATCGGCTGTCGCCCCTGGTACACGTCCCGGAAGGCCCGCACCGCCGGCCGGGCCACGTCGCGGTTGACGACGAGCTCGCCGCGATGGCGGTAGCCGTCGAAGCCCCAGTAGTTCATCTCGATCAGCCGCAGCCGGCCCCGCCCGACCGGACAGCCCCGATGCCACGAGCGACCGCGCATCTGCCGCCACACCCGGCCGCCGATCCTGCTGACCCGGGGGTTCAGCCCGCCGCCGACGGCCCGGCGCTGGTCGGGCAGCTTGACCGACGGGCGCGGCGCACCGGGTGGCATCCGGATCACCCGGCCGGGCGGGATGTTGTTGATGCGCTCCCGGTCCCGCCGGGGCGCGGCGTACCACCACCGGCCCTTCGCGCTGACGCGGTAGGACGTGTCGACGCGCGGACGCACCCGGAACGACGCCGTACCCGAGCGCAGCCGCTTGGACTTCACACTGCGCCAGGAACGACGCGACGAGGTGCGCTTCCACAGCCGGACCCGGCCGAGCACGTCGTCGCCACGGGCGGTCATCCCGCGCACCCGAAGGCGCGCGCGGCGACCATCCTCGAGCCGGTTCGGTCCGCGCAGACGCAGCCGCGCGCGCTGACGACGCAGGTCGACCACCTCGGTGGCCGAGGTCGTCCCGGCTCCGTCGACGCGCCAACGGGCACGCAGGTTCTTCCCGGCGTACGAGGTACCGAGAAGCTCGCGGGCGCGGACCCTCCCCTCGCCATCCGACACCCGCGACGCCACGGTCCGCCAGGTCCCCGGCCCGCCGGTCCGGCGCTGCAGCAGGACCCGCTGTCCGCCGACCGGGCGACCGCCGGCGTCGAACAGGCGCCCGCGAACGAGCAGCCTCGTGCGGTACGCCGCGATGGCAGGCGCAGCGATCTGCACCCGCGCTGCCACCTGGCGCGCCTCGCGTACGAGGGCAACAGGATGCGTCGCCTCGGCGGCCCCCGGAGCCAACCCCAGGCCGATCGCCACCAGGGCCGCGGTGGTGGTCGAGAGCATCCGCCGCATGTGCACCCCTTGTCGTCGGCGGAACACTATCCGTGATTGCGCGATCGCGGAACGTCGTGTCGCGGCCCGGTTACCGTGGAGCGGTGCAGCAGCAGACCGCCGGGTCACCGATGAGCGCAGAGGCCAGGGTCGAGACCTTCCGCCGCGCTCCGGCACCGGCGCTGCAGGGGCTCGTGCACAGCTACACCGACTACCTGCTGGAGAACGTCACTCCCGGCATTCACCGCGGCCTGCCCAGCAGGCACCTCACCCTGGTCATCCCGCTCGACGGCCCGCTGGAGCTGGCCTCGATGCCCGACCCGCGTCAGACCGGCGGGCGCTTCGACGCGCTGGTCGGCGGCCTGCACCGTTCGCCGGTACACATCACGATGACCCGCCGCAGCGCCGGTGTTCAGCTCGCGCTGACCCCGGCCGGGTGCCGGACTCTGCTCGGACTGCCTGCCGGCGAGCTGGCCTCCTGGGTCGTCGACCTGCGCGACGTCCTGGGCCCGGGCGCACTGACGCTGCGCGACCGGCTGGTCGAGGCCCGCTCGCCCCGGCACCGGTTCGCGCTCCTCGACGACACCCTGACGCGCCTGTGCGACGCTCGTCGGCGCGCGCCGAGTCCCGAGGTCGACTGGGCCTGGCAGCGTCTGGTGGACGGCCACGGCCAGGTCCGCGTCGACCGGCTCGCGGGCGACGTCGGGTGGAGCCGGCGACACCTCACCGAGCGGTTCCGGCGGGAGTACGGCCTGTCGCCGAAGGTCTTCGGACGCGTGCTCCGGTTCGAGGACAGCGTCCGGCTGCTCACCGGTGCGCGGCCACGGCTCAGCCACGTCGCGGCCGCCTGCGGCTTCGCCGACCAGGCACACATGGCGCGCGAGTGGCGCGACCTCGCCGGCTGCGCACCGTCGCGATGGCTCGCGGAGGAGGGCGGCTACCGCGAGGACACGGAACCGGACGCGGGGCCGGACGATGGCGGCGCCGCGCTCTCATTCGTTCAAGCCTGAACGTCGCCCGGCCAGGCACCGTGGTGCCATGAGCGACATCAACCAGACCCAGATCCAGACCCAGACCCAGACCGGCGCCCCCGGCGTCTGGCCCACGTTGAAGTACGACGACGCACCGGCGGCCCTGCGCTTCCTGACCGAGGCGTTCGGGTTCGAGGAGCGCCTCGTCGTCCCCGGCGACACCCCGGAGACCATCGGGCATGCCGAGCTGCGCTGGCCCGGCGGTGGCGGAGTCATGTTCGGCTCCCGCTCCGCCGGCGACCCCACGTTCTCGGCCGCGCTCAAGGGCGTGACCTCGATCTACGTCGTCACCGACGACCCCGACGGCGTCCACGCCCGCGCGGTGGCGGCCGGTGCCGAGGAGCTCGTGGGGCTGCGTGACGAGGACTACGGCTCCCGCGACTTCACCGTCCTCGACACCGAGGGCAACCTCTGGACCTTCGGGACCTACGCCGGCGCCTGAAGAGCCGGTGTCTCGAACAGCGTCATCCGGCGACCTTGGCTGGGTCGTGTAATGGTGTAATCATGATTACATGACTACCTCAGAGAAGCTCCGCGGCTGGCTCAGCGGCCGCCTTCCCAGCGACTGGTTCGACGGCGAGCCCGAGATCGTCGTCGACCGCGAGGAGATCGTGGTCGTCGGCACGATCCCCGCCCCCGAGACACCCGACGACGCATCCGACGCCCAACGCGCCGCGGCTGTTGCCGGGCGGGTCAAGCAGTTCCGCGAGGACACCCGCGAACGCCGGATGGCGATCGCCCGCGAGCTCGAGCACGCGGGCGGCCGCAAGGTCGCCTGGGGTGTCGACGTCGACGGCGAGCGCACGTTGTTCACGACGCTGTCGGTACCGGTGATGACCCGGTTACGCCAGCCCGAACGGCAGATCCTCGACACTCTCGTCGACTCCGGCGTCGCGCGTTCGCGCAGCGAGGCGCTCGCCTGGTGCGTGCGGCTGGTCGGCAGGAACTCCAAGGAATGGCTCGCCGACCTGACCGACGCGATGCGCAAGGTCGCCGACGTACGCGAGGCCGGCCCGAACACCTGATGCGGCGGGGTATGCGGGCGCAGTTAGTACAGAGTGAAATCACCTGGTAACACGGCGTCCATATCTTTACCTAGCCGAGGGGTCAAGCCAGGAACCGAGGGGTAGAACGAGGGCCTAACGCCAACGCGGTTGAATCCCTCGACACGAACCACCCGTACATAGAAGTACGACACCGAGTGCAGCCGCGACGCACCTTGGAGCGCCGTCCCGGGAGGGACGACTTGGGAGTCGAGTCGACGAGGGTAGACGCCCGGTCGGTCGACGGGAGGGTGGTCGTATGACCATGCAGGAGATCAGACCGGCAACTGAGCTCGGGACCAGTTGTGACATCAACGAGGCGCTGCGATCGGCGGCACTCGGTCCCCACGAGCACATCGGCGAGATGCTCGACACTGCCGCCACCCATCGTGCGTCCGGGGACGACCCACGGCGGGCACGCCAGCTCGCCGACACGTTCATGGCGACGACCTGCCGGCACCTGGCCGCGGTCGACGACCACCTGTTGCCCGCGGCTCGCCGGCACGTCGAGGGCGGCCGGCAGATGGTCACCGCCTACGTCCTGCACAGCCGCGAGCTCGAGCGGACGCTGCACGCGATGAAGGCGCGGATGTACGGCGACGCGCGCGCCACCAAGCTGACCTGCAGCGAGCTGTGGATGCGTGTCCGGCTGCTGCTGGTCGAGCACGAGATCCAGGAGAACGCGATGGTCGAGCGGCTGCACGACGCGCTGTCGGGCGACGACCTGACCACGCTCGCGGTGCGCCTCGTGCGCACCGAGCGGCGTTCGCCCACGCGGCCGCACCCCTACTCCCCGCACGCCGGGTTCGCCGGTCGCTTCACCCACCGCGTCTGGTCGGTCGTGGACGGGGTCTGGGACAGCGCCGAGGGGCGGACCATCCCGCACCACCTGCCGCCGAGGCATCCGCGCAGTGACAGTCTGCTGACGAGATACATGCTCGGCTCGCCGCGCCCCCACCCTCCGAACGCCGGCGGGCAGCGGCAGGCCAGCTGAATCGAACGCAAGGCCGGTCGGCGTCAGCCGACCGGCTCGCGTACGGCCGGCACCGAGGGCACCGCCATGTGCAGGCGCACGACGGTGCCGCTGCTCGACGACCGGATCTGCACGAGGTCACACAGCTGGTTGACCAGCCAGATCCCCCGGCCGTGCTCGTCGTCGGGATGCGGACGCAGCCGGCCCACCATCGACTCGTGGATGTGGCCGGCGTCGCTGAGCTCGCACACCAGCGAGCGGCCGTCGACCCATCCGCGCATCCGGCCGGAGCCACCGCCGTACTGGATGCTGTTGACCGCGATCTCGCGCACCGACAGCACCAGCGCCTCGACCGTCTCGTGGGGCATGCCGTGCCTCGCAGCCATACCGGCCACCACCGCACGCAGCGTGCTCAGGTCCCCCGAGCCGTAGTCGACCTCCTCGTCGATGTCGACCGGCGGGCCGCCGAGCGGGTCGAGGAACGCCGACGAGACCAGGTCGTACGGCGCATAGGAACGGCTGGCACCCCGGTCCTGGCCGCTGACGAGCACCGGATGGGTCAGCTCGGCCGTGCGCAGGACCTCCGGGTCGAGCCGGGAGACGTCGTACGGGCAGCGCAGCAGCAGTCGGGTGCCGGCCGGGAACGCGACGTTGAGCAGAGCCTCGTGCAGGTGCCCCTCGACGATCTCGTCGTCGCTGCGACCGGGCCAGATCGGCTCGCCGATGCCGCGTACCCTCGACCCGCGCAAAGCGGCGGCATCCATCAGATCAGCCCATACCTGGATCACCCGGGCGGGATTGCGCCCGCACTCGGCCATGTCGATGAACGTGACCTGGTCGGCCTGGCCGCGCAGCGCCGCCCGCAGCATCTCGATCTTCTCGGGGACGACGGCGACCACGACGTGCTCGCCGCTGCTCAGACCCTCGCTCAGGAACTCCACCGAGCTCGCGACGAAGTCCGCGTCGCCGTCGTAGAAGAACGCCTCGTGCACGTAGGACTCGCCGGTCGTCGCACCCGCCGCGTGCTCGTGCATGCTGCTCTCCCCGTCGCCCGGCCGCTTCTCGGCAGAGCCGTGCCCACATGCCATTTTAGGAGCGGTGTCCAAGTCCCTACCGTGTGTGATTTCGGTAGGCGGACCTGCGTTGTTTCCCCTGACCCCCGTGAACTAGGTTCCGTTTATGCCCACCAACACGTCTCCGCAGTCCCTACCCGACGGGGTCCAGCTGACCGTCGGGCCCGACCTCTCCGACCCCACGCTGCTCGAGTCGGTGCTCACGCCGGAAGCGCTGGAGCTGGTGGCGGGGTTGCACCGCGAGTTCGAGGGACGCCGGCGCCAGCTCCTGGCCGACCGTGACGAACGTTCCGCGGCCCTCGAGGGCGGTGGCACCCTGGACTTCCTGCCCGAGACGAAGTCGGTGCGTGAGGACGACTCATGGAAGGTCGCCCCGCCGGCCCCCGGCATCGAGGACCGCCGGGCCGAGATCACCGGACCGACCGACGCCAAGATGGCGATCAACGCGCTGAACTCCGGTGCGAAGGTCTGGCTTGCCGACTTCGAGGACGCCAACACCCCGCTGTTCGAGAACATGCTGGCGGGCCAGGCCAACCTGCGGGCGTCGCTCGACGGGTCGCTGTCGTTCAAGAACCCCGACGGCAAGGAGTACACCCTCGGCGACGACCTGGCGACGATCGTCGTCCGCCCGCGCGGCTGGCACCTTCCGGAGAAGCACCTGCTGGTCGACGGCCAGCCGGTCTCCGGAGGCCTCTTCGACTTCGCGCTCTACCTCGTGCACTGCGGACGCGCGCAGATCGAGCGCGGGCAGGGCCCGTACTACTACATCCCGAAGCTGGAGAGCCACCAGGAGGCCCGGCTCTGGAACGACGCGTTCGTCTACGCCCAGGACGCGCTCGGCATTCCGCGCGGCACGATCCGGGCCACGGTGCTGATCGAGACCTACCCCGCGGCGTTCGAGATGGAGGAGATCCTCTACGAGCTGCGCGAGCACAGCGCGGGGCTGAACGCCGGCAGGTGGGACTACCTGTTCAGCGTGATCAAGAAGTTCCGCAGCCGGGGCACGGACTACCTGCTGCCGGACCGCAACGCGGTGACGATGACCGCGCCGTTCATGCGTGCCTACACCGAGCTGCTGGTGCACACCTGCCACAAGCGTGGCGCGCACGCGATCGGCGGCATGGCCGCCCAGATCCCCAGCCGGCGCGACGCCGAGGCCAACGAGAAGGCGATGACCAAGGTGCGCGACGACAAGACCCGCGAGGCCAACGACGGCTTCGACGGGTCGTGGGTCGCCCACCCCGACCTGGTGCCGCTGTGCACCGAGGTGTTCACCGAAGTCCTCGGCGACAGGCCCAACCAGATCGACCGCGTGCGCGACGACGTGTCGGTCACGGCCGAGCAGCTGCTCTCGGTCAAGGAGACGCCGGGCGACATGACCGAGGACGGCCTGCGCAACAACGTCTCGGTGGGGCTGCAGTACCTCGCGGCCTGGCTCGACGGCATGGGCGCGGTCGCCATCTTCGGTCTGATGGAGGACGCCGCCACCGCTGAGATCTCGCGTTCGCAGGTGTGGCAGTGGCTACACCTGGGCGTCGAGCTCGCCGACGGCCAGAAGGTGACGCCCGAGCTGGTCGAGCAGGTCATCGACGAGGAGCTGGCCAGGATCCGCGAGGCGATCGGCGACGAGGCCTTCGAGAAGGGCCGGTTCGACGACGCGCGTGACCTCTACCGCGAGATGGCCCTCTCCGACGACTTCGCCGAGTTCCTGACCCTGCCGGCCTACGAGCGGATGCCGTGACGACTCACCCGACCGGGCCCGTCCCCGCTGAGGTCACCGGGGACGCTGGCGCCATGCCGCTGGCCGAGCTGGCCCAGCGTTGCCGGGCCCAGCTCGGCGACGAGGCCGTGATCACCGACGAGGCGCGCCGGCGCACATACGAGTGCGACGGGCTGGCCGCCTACACCGTCGTACCCGCGCTGGTGGTGCTCGCCCCGGACACCGAGGCGGTGCGTGCGGTGGTCGCGCACTGCTATGACCTCGGCGTGCCGTTTGTGGCACGCGGCTCCGGAACCGGCCTGTCCGGCGGCGCGCTGCCGCACGCCGAGGGCGTGCTGATCGTGACCTCGCGGATGCGCGACATCCTCGACGTCGACCCCGAGGCACAGCGCGCCGTGGTGCAGCCGGGCGTCATCAACCTCGACGTCACCGGCGCGGCGGCTCCGCACGGCTACTACTACGCACCCGACCCGTCGAGCCAGCAGATCTGCTCGATCGGCGGCAACGTGGCGGAGAACTCCGGCGGCGCGCACTGCCTCAAGTACGGCTTCACCACCAACCACGTGCTGTCGGTGCAGATGGTCACCCCCGACGGTGAGCTCACCCGCCTGGGCACGACTGCTCCCGACGCACCGGGCTACGACCTGCTCGGCATCGTCGTCGGCTCCGAGGGCACGCTGGGCATCGTCACCGAGGCCACCGTGCGGCTCACCCGCTCGCCCGAGGCGGTGGTGACCCTGCTCGCGGCCTTCGACGGCATCGACGACGCGGGAACGGCGACATCGGCGATCATCGGCGCCGGGGTGGTCCCGGCCGCGATCGAGATGATGGACGCGCTGGCGATCCACGCCGCCGAGGAGGCGGTCGCGTGCGGCTACCCCGAGGGTGCGGGCGCGGTGCTGGTGATCGAGCTCGACGGCCCGGCCGCCGAGGTGGACGCCCAGCTCGGCGAGGTACGCGGGCACTGCGAGTCCGCGGGCGCCTTCGAGGTCCGGCAGGCCGAGGACGACGCCCAGCGCGCGCTGATCTGGAAGGGGCGCAAGTCCGCGTTCGCCGCCGTCGGGCGGATCAGCCCCGACTACATCGTCCAGGACGGCGTGATCCCGCGTACGGCGCTGTCGGAGGTGCTGCACCGGATCGAGGAGCTCGCCGCCGACAACGGCATCCGCGTCGCCAACGTGTTCCACGCCGGCGACGGCAACCTGCACCCGCTCGTGCTGTTCGACAGTAGCGAGGAGGGCGCGACCGACCGCGCCGAGGACGTGTCCGGGCAGATCCTGCGGCTCTGCCTGGAGCACGGCGGCTCGATCACCGGTGAGCACGGCGTCGGGGCCGACAAGTCGGAGTACATGCCGCAGATGTTCACCGACGACGACCTCGACACCATGCAGCTGGTCCGCTGCGCGTTCGACCCCCGGCACCTGTCCAACCCCGGCAAGGTGTTCCCCACGCCGCGACTGTGCGGCGAGCGACCCGGGCGCCGTTCGGGCGCGCATCCCCTGCAGCATGCCGGGGTCGCCGACATCTTCTGACGGACATCTGCTGAAATGGGCTTCGACGGATGGGACGCACTGTGCTCGACGACCTCGCCGAGACCGTCGACGGCCACGCCCGCGAGGCGCGGCCCGACGACGCGGTCGCCGGCGTCCCCGCCCGCTGGGTCGCCGCACCCGGTTCGACGGCGGAGGCATCCGCCCTGCTGCGCATCGCGGCGAGGCAGAGCCTGACGGTCGTGCCCCGGGGACGCGGTACCGCGATCGGCTGGGGTGCACCTCCGCGCGCGGTCGACCTGGTGGTGAGCACCGAGCGACTGGACACCCTCGTCGAGCACGTCGCGGGCGACCTGGTCTGCGTGGTCGAGGCCGGCGCGACCATCGACGCCGTCAACGACCAGGTGGCCGAGCACGGGCAGCAGCTGGCCATGGACCAGCCGGTCCCCGGGGCCACTCTCGGCGGCACCCTGTCGACTACCCGCACCGGCCCGCGGCGACTGCTGTACGGCGCGCCGCGCGACCAGGTCCTCGGGGTCACGATGGTGCGCGCCGACGGCACCGTGGCGACCGCGGGAAGCAAGGTGGTGAAGAACGTCGCGGGCTACGATCTCGCCAAGCTGCTGGGCGGCGCCTACGGCACCCTCGGGCTGTTGTGCTCGCTGGTCGTGCGGCTCTACCCGCAGCCGCGTGCACACCGCTGGCTGCGGTGCTCGTACGCCGAAGTCCCCGCGGCCGCGGCCGCGGCACGGCGCCTGGTCGGCTCGCAGCTCGCACCGACAGCGGTCGAGATCCGACGCGAGGCGGGCGCCGGTGGCACCGACGTGCTCGTGCTCGTCGAGGGCACCGAGAAGGGCGTCGAGCAGCGCAGCGCACAGGCAGGCGATCTGCTCGGCTCGGAGGTCACGCCCGTCGACGCACAGGACGCAGACGCGCTGGGCGCGCTGCACGCCGGCGACGACGACACCCTGGTCAAGGTCGCGGTGACCATTCCCGGCGTCGAAGGGGTCGTACGCGCGGCGCAGGACGCCGAGCAGCGACACGGCGTGGCCTGCCGTGTCCAGGGCAGCGCCGGTGCCGGCGTACTCCACGCGGTGGTGGCACCCAGCAGCCCGAGCGAGAGCGTCGCCCGGACCGTCGACGACCTGCGCCGGGTTGCCGTGGGCGGCTCGGCCGTGGTGCTGCAGGCACCGCCCGACGTACGCCGCCTCGTCGACATCTGGGGTCCGGTGAACGGGCTCGCCCTGATGCGGCGGGTCAAGGACGAGTTCGACCCCGACCACCGATTCGCACCCGGACGTTTCGTCGGAGGGATCTGATGAGCGCAGGACACGTCACCGACTCCGAGCAGCGCTTCGCCCCGCCACCGGGCGGCGAGGGGGCCTTCGACGAGCAGCACCCGCCGTCGCAGGACCTGCTCGCCGACTGCGTGCACTGCGGCTTCTGCCTGCCGACCTGCCCCACCTACGTGCTGTGGGGCGAGGAGATGGACTCCCCGCGCGGACGCATCAACCTCGTGGAGCAGGGCGTGCACGGTGCGCCGATGACCGACTCGATGGTGGGTCACATCGACGCGTGCCTGGGCTGTATGGCGTGCGTGACCGCCTGCCCGTCGGGTGTGCAGTACGACCGCATCCTCGAGCCGACCCGCGCACAGATCGAGCGCAGGCACGACCGCGACCCGGGCGACCGGCTGCTGCGCGAGGCCATCTTCTCGGTCTTTCCCTACCCTCGCCGGCTGCGTGCGATGCGGCTGCCGCTCGTGGCCTACCAGCGCTCGGGACTGCAGCGGCTGGTGCGTCGCTCCGGCATCCTGGAGCGCCTCTCGCCGACGCTGGCCACGATGGAGGCCGTGGCCCCGCCGGTGCAGAGCACCCGGCCCGCACCGAGCTTCGTGGCCGCGCGAGGGGCGCGTCGCGCGACCGTGGGCATGCTGACTGGCTGTGTGCAGCGCGAGTTCTTCCCTCACGTCAACGCCGCGACCGCGCGGGTGCTGGCGGCCGAGGGCTGCGACGTGGTGATCCCGCCGACGCAGCAGTGCTGCGGTGCACTGAGCATGCACACCGGGCGCCATGCGGAGGCGCAGTCGTTCGCCCGTGCGCTGGTCGACGCGTTCGAGGGCGCCGGGGTGGACTACGTGGTGGTCAACTCCGCCGGCTGCGGCTCCTCGATGAAGGAGTACGCCGAGCTGCTCGAGGACGACCCGGCGTACGCCTCGCGCGCGGCGGAGTTCGCCGAACGTGTGCGCGACGTGACCGAGGTCCTGGTGGAGCTCGGACCCGTGGCGACGCGGCATCCGCTGCCGGTGACGGTGGCCTACCACGACGCGTGCCACCTCGCGCACGCGCAGGGTGTGCGCACACCGCCGCGCGAGCTGCTGGGACAGATCCCGCGGCTCGAGCTGCGCGAGATCAACGAGGGCAGCCTGTGCTGCGGCAGCGCCGGCGTGTGGAACCTGCTCAACCCCGAACCGGCCAGTGAGCTCGGCGACCGCAAGGCAGCCAACGTGTCCCGGACCATGGCCGACCTGCTGGTCACCGCCAACCCCGGCTGCCTGATGCAGATCTCCAGCGCGCTGCGCCGTGCGGGGACGGAGATGGCGACCGCGCACACCGTGCAGGTCCTCGACGCCTCCATCGCCGGGCGCAGCGCCGACGTCCTGCTCAGCTCCTAGGATGCCTGCGGCTGCCGGGCCCTTCGCGTAATATCGACGCGAAGGGCGGGAGGGGCGAAAGATCCGAAAGTCGTTTCGCTTCCTCGCGTTGGGTTACAGACTAGGTAGGGGTGTCGACGTCCGTGCGGCACCAGGAGAGGGGTTCGTCAATGACGACAATCCTGTTCATCATCGCCGCGATACTGGTGATCGCGGGAATCGTGTCACTGGTCCGTGGTCAGATCCTCTGGGGCATCGTGCTCATCGTCATCGGACTCCTGGTGGGACCCGGTGGGGTGAGCATCTTCGCCTAGCGACACCGCACACGCGAACGACCCCCGGACCCGAGATCGGATCCGGGGGTCGTCGTGTACGTGGTCAGCTCGCGCGACGCCTGCGGCGCGGAGGCTCCTCCTCGTACTCCTCCTCAGGCTCCTCTTCCTCGAACTCGTCCTCGGGCTCCTCCTCGTACTCCTCTTCGGGAGCCTCCTCCTCGAACTCGTCCTCGGGCTCTTCTTCGAACTCGTCTTCCTCGGCCTCGGGCTCCTCGGCCTCGAACTCGTCCTCGGGCCCTTCCTCGAACTCGTCCTCGTCGGCCTCGGGCTCCTCGCCCTCGTCGTCGTACTCCGCCTCGGGCTCGTCAGCGTCGCCCTCCTGGGCCTCGTCCTCGCGCTGCTCCTCCTCGACGACCTCCTCGTGGCTGCGTTCGACCTCGCCCTCGTGGATCTCCCCGCGCCAGCCCTCGACCTCCTCCGGCTCGTGCATCACGTTCATCATCACGTGACGGCGGAAGTGCTTGAGCTCGAGCCGCGCCCGCCGGCCCTGGGCGCGCCAAATGTTGCCCGTGCGCTCCATGAACCCCTGCGGGTAGTACTCGAGGACCACGATGACCCGGGTCAGCCGAGGCGCCAGCTCATGGAAGGTGACGGTGCCATCGACGTGACCCTTCTCGCCCGACGAGCGCCAGTGGATCAGCTCGTCGGGGATCTGCTCCTCGATGGTGGCTTCCCAGGTGCGGTGCGACCAGAAGACCTGGGCCTTGAAGTCGACCTTGACCTCTTCCTCCTGCTCGACGTTGTCGACCTTCTTCATGAAGTCGGAGAACTCCTGCATGAGGGTCCACTGGTCGTAGACCACGTCGACGGGCGCGCCGACGTCGATCTCCTCCTGGATGATCGTGGCCTTGGTGGCCTTGGCGCCGCCGCCACCGCCCCCGCCCAGCCCGGGGATCTTCTCCTTGACCTTGTCCTTCAGGCCACCGGCGGCACCCTTGACCGCCGCCTTGGCGGGGTTGTCGCCCTTGGCCACGTTCTTGGCCGTCTTCCCGAGCAGCCCGCCGTTGTCGGAGGCATCCTGCAGCTTGCCGGTGGCCCCCTCGAGCCTGCCACCGAGGTTCTTGGCCAGATCCTTCCCGCGTGCCTGCAGGTAGCCGGTCGCCTCGTCTCGCAGCTTGTCGACCGCCGGGTTGTTCTTCGCCGCGGCGCCGAGCTGACTCATCAGCCCCTTGTTCTCTGCCATGTCGTTCTCCTCGCTCACCGGGACGAGCGCCGCGAGGACGCCTGCCGCTTGCGGGTGCTGGAACTACCGCTCGATGTCTTCTTCGCGGGAGTCTTCTTGGCGGTCGACTTCTTCGCCGGCGCCTTCTTCGTCGTGCTCTTCCTTGCGGTGGTGCTCTTCTTGGCCGGCGCCTTCTTGGTGGTTGCCTTCTTGGTGGCCGTCTTCTTGGCCGGCGCCTTCTTGGCCGCGCTGCTCGTCGACCTGGTGGCCGTCTTCTTGGCCGGCGCCTTCTTGGCGGTCGTCTTCTTGGCAGTCGACTTCTTCGCCGGCGCCTGCTTCGCGGTCGCCTTCTTGGCAGTCGTCTTCCCGGCGGGCGCCTTCTTGGCCGTGCTCTTCTTAGCCGTCGAGCTGCTCGGGGCCGACTTCCTGGGCGCGCTGGTGCTCGTCCTCCTGGTGCTCGGCCGACCCGTCGAGCGCTCCGTCGACCGCTCCCCCTGGGAGGTCGACCTCCTGGCCGGCCGGCGCTCCGAGGTCGAGGACGACCGTCTTGACGGTCTACGGCTCGGCCTGCGCGACGACCGCCGCAGCGACGGCCGACGGCGCCGCCGAGAAGTACGCCGCTCGGGCTCGGGCTCGGGTTCGGGCTCCTCTTCCTCTTCGTCCTCCGGAGCCTCGTCGTACTCACCGGAGTCCTCGGGCTCCTCGTCCTCGGGCTCCTCGTCCTCGGGCTCCTCCTCGCCCTCCTCGTCCTCGGGCAGGATCGCCTCGGCCTTGCCGGTGAGCACGCCCGTACGCCGGTTGATGTCGCTCGCCAGCGACCCGAGCTGCGCGTTGAACGTCGAGGTGGCCGCACCCCGTGCGGACTCCAGCAGTGGCCCGCGGGCCTGCTTGATCAGCTGTTGCACTTCGGGCGTCTGCGCGAGCGTGAGCACGCCCTGGCGCAACATGTCCCTCGGCCGGCCCTTGCCGGCAAGCCACATGGCCAGCCCGAGGGCCATCTTGGCCTTCTTGGTCCGGCCGAGCAGATAGCCGCCGGCCATGGCGGTGCCGATCTTGACGGCGTCGCTCATTTGTGTCCTCCCTCGGGACCGTCGAGGCCCCTACCTGTCTCCGTCATGTCTGAATCCGTGCGGCTCCTGTAGCGGTGGGTCGGGTCACCAGCCCCACGCGGATTGCCGCGACCCGGACTTGTTACCCGGGCTCTGCGCCAGGAACGTGTAGACCGGTAGCGGCCCGACGTACTCCACGGATGCGCCGTTGCCCAGGGCCGAGCGCTGCGCGCCGACGGCCTCGTCCAGCTCGCCGAGCCGGTCCGCGCTCACCAGGAACGCCCACCGCTGCTGCAACGGCTCCTGTGACTCCAGCTCCGCCACGCTGTGCACGGCTCCGGTCAGCCTCGGCAGCAAGGCGTCGGCCTGCAGCCGGCGCCAGTCCATCAGGCGCGCGGAGACCGCCTCCCCGAGCGCGAGCCGTATGTCGAGTGCCCCGGAGTCGTCCTTGGTCTGGGCGGCCATCCCGCGTACGTCCGGGTCGCTGGCCATGATGTCGCGCAGCGCCGCCTGCTCGTCGAAGTTGACCTCCAACCGGGTCTCGACCAGGCCGTCGACGCCCTCCAGGCGCTCGGCCAGGTCGGCCGCGGTCGCATCCAGCACCTCCGTGCGGACGGCGTCCTCGTCGGGTGACACCGTGCCGAACGCCAGCGGGAGCACCGGCCCGTCCCGCAGTAGCAGGATGAGCGTGTCGAGGTGTTGTGCGGCGTCTTCCTCGGTCAGCGGGGCCTCGTCGTCGATCTCGGTGACGGCCGCGGCCAGGTCGCCGCTCTCCACCAGGCGTACGTCGAAGGCCTCGTCGTCCTTGCGCTTTGCTCGTGGCGACGGATGCCCCTGGCGCACGACGCCGAGGACCAGGAGCGCCATCAGCCCTCCTGACGTCTGCGCCGCGTCGAGCTGGACCGGCTCGTCCGGCTGGAGCTGGTGCGCTTGGCGGCGGTCTTCTTCGCCGGTCGGCGCCGTGGCCGCTCCTCTTCCTCCTCCTCGTCCTCGTCGTCTGTCAACGACGAGAGCGCGTCCCGGGCCTTGTCGGCCGCACCGCTGAGCGCGCCCTTGGTCTTCGAGGCCGCACCGCCCTCGGTGATCTCCTCCATCATCCCGGGGAGCCCGGACACCTGGCCGTCAGGCTGCAGGTCGAGGCGGTTCACGGCCTCGGCGAAGCGGAGGTAGGTGTCGACGCTGGCGATCACGATGCGTGCATCGATCGTCAGCAGCTCGATCCCTACGACGGCCACCCGCACGTAGGCGTCGATGACGATGCCCTTGTCGAGCACGACCTCGAGCACGTCGGCGAGACTGCTCGGACGGGGTGCGCGGTTGATCGACTGGGTGGCGACAGTCATGTCGTTTCCCTTCTGGTGGTCTGACTTGTGGTCAGGTTCTGGGGCCGGGGGTCCCGGCGTTCGGATGGGGTCTCGTCGAGCAGGCGGCGTACGTCGAGCGGCAGGTACCAGTCCTCTTCTCGGACTCCGAAGGTGTCCCGGAGCTCGTCGAACGTGTCCTCGAGGTCGATCAGCGCCTGGCCGAGGCGCTCGACCTGCTCGTCGGACAGGTCGCCGCCGTCGACGCGGCGCAGCGCCTGGCGCTCGATCACCTGGCGTACGACCTCGAGCAGCGTGACGACCAGACGTCCGAGGCTGCGGCCGACGTCCTCACCGCTGCCCTCGAAGCGCTGGCGGCCGGGTGCTGCCGGCCGCTCGTTCGCCGGGCCCGCCGGACCGACGCCTGGGCGACGGCCCGGCCAGCCGGCCTGATCTCCGGCGTTCATGCGGACACCTCTGTGGGTCCGCCGGTCTCGTCGTCCGGTCGCAAGGGCACCGGCCGCGGCACGAACGGTGTGGTTTCGACACCGGTCAGCAGCAGCCGCAGGTCGAGCCGTGCGAGGTCGATGCCCGCCAGGCAGATCGTGATGTCTCCGCTGACGAAGGCGCCCTTCTGCAGCACGCGGTCGAGCACGTCGACCAGGCTGGTGCCGCTGGTGTCGCCGCCGAGCATGCCTCGCTGCTCACGCACTGCCGACCACCCCGCGATCGGCCGGGGCGGCGTCCAGCGTCGCGAACGAGTACGGCGGCCAGGGGCCGGTCAGGTCGAGCAGCAGCTGCTCGTCCGCCACCTCGCGGCCGAGCCGCTCGACGGCGTCGAGGAAGGCGTCCTGCCGGGGCTGCGGGACGAGGTAGGCCAGGTCGGCGAGCGCGCCCGAGCCCGGACCGCCGCCGCGGTGTGCGAGGTCGACGGCGTACTCGCTCAACGCCTCTTCGACCTGCTGGACCAGCGCCGCGGTCTCCTGCTCGGCGCGCTGTCCGCGCTGAAGCGCTTCGCGTCGTGCGGCGAGGTACGACGTACCGCTCATCTGTGCACGCTCGGCCTGGTCGTCCTCGGTCGTGTCGGCGTCGGGTCCCGGTGCCTCCCGGGTCAGTCGCACGCCCCACTCACGGTGGGTGTCCAGGTGCGCAAGGCGCTGGCGCGCGGCCGCGGCGTGCTGCTCCAGCAGCCGGTGTGCGCCGTCCTCGTCGGCGACGACCGTGCCGAACCGCAGCGGCAGCACCGGCCCGTGGTCGAACACGTTGCGCACGACCTCGTCGTGACGGCGTGCCAGCATCGCGAGGGTGCTCGTCTCGGACAGGTCGTCCTCGCGGACGTCGTCCATGAGGTCCATCCGCATGTGGCTGACCACGAGTCCGAGCTCGCCGTGCTGGACGATCCGCAACGGCTCCTCGCCGTCGATGCCGGGAACACCGGCGAGATCGACGGGGCGGGCCGGGATGATCGCGAACGCGTACAGCCCGGTGTCGTCGCGCGTGGGCGTCGGCGGCACCGACGGGTCACCGACGGAGGGGTCCGCCGATGGGTTCGCCTGCGGGTCGACCGACCGGTCGACGGGCTCGTCGGCGGGGTCGTCGACGAGGCGGTCGGCCGACTGCGGCGCGTCGCGCCGCGGCTGTCGGGATTCGGTGGGCGCCGGCTCCCGGGGCGTTTCGGGGGGCGACGCTGGTGCAGCCGTTTCCGGCACTGCCAGGGCCCGATCGACGATCGCGCGCGTGAGCTGGTCGGCCAGCTCGGTCCGCGCCCGTGAGGTCGCCTCCTCCAGCGCCTCGGCGAGCACGCGAGGCGTCACCTCGGCGGCGAGGTCGTCCACCAGCCGTCGCTGCCCACTCATGAGCCCTGCTCCTGCGCGTCGCCCGACTCGAGGGCCGCGAGCCGCTCACGAAGCCGGCTGTTCTCCTGCTGCAGCTCACGGTTGCTGCGCCGGTCCTGGCCGCTGCCCACGGAGCGCTGTCCGCCGTCGCCGTCCTCGAGCTGGGCGACGTATGCCTGGGAGTTGAAGAAGGGGTCGGTCGTCCACCAGTCCATGCCCATCTCGCGGGCGGTGTCGGCGGACGATATGAACAGCCGGAGCTTGAGCGTGAGCAGCTCGATGTCGAGCACGTTCACGACGACGTCGCCCGCGATGACGATGCCCTTGTCGAGCACCCTCTCGAGCACGTCGGCGAGCGAGTCCGGCTGACGGCGGCTGTGAACCGGCTGGATGCTCATGTGGCGTCAGTCGCTCCTCGTGTGTAGCGACGCAACCGTTCGTAACCGGTGATCGAACCCTCGCCGTCCAGGTCGACGCGGTAGGTCGCGAGAACGCTCGTCGACGCCGGGATGCGCTCGAGCTCGACGACGTCGACGAGCACCGACCAGCCGTCGCCGTTCTCGAGGGAACGCGCCCCGGTAACGGAGTCCGGGGTGCGCCCGGTGAGCTCGGCGAACTGCTGCATCGCGGCGTGCACGGCCGCACCCAACGACTTGGTGCCGTTGCGGTTCGCCGGCTGGGGTTGCCTCTTCGTCGTGGATTGCCTCTTTGCAGGAGAGGACCTTCCTGAGCCTCGTCCCTGCGCGCTCGCGGCGCTCATGTTCCTCCCGCCCTGGCGCGCTCCTGGCGCGCCGCTCGACTGCTCCCCGATTTCACATGCGTACCCTCAACCACCGGATGTAACCCCCGGCAAACATCACTCTCGGGTACGAGAGCGACATCTGGCCCGACCTCGGGATCCGGTTCTCTTCAGTCGTCGATCGGGATGTACGCGTCAGACACGACGCTGAACCCTCCGGAGTCCTCCGGCAGCGTGAACGTCGTCGCCGGTACCACCAGCTGGTCGAGCAGCCGCGCGTGCTCGGACTTCGCGTCCGCGCTCGGGGTCCGCGTGCCGCGTACGGCGACGCTGACCCGGATCTCCGACTCCAGCACACGCAGCAGGCAGTGCGCCGGCGCCTGCCTGTCCGCGAGCGGCACCAGCGCTGAGGTGAGCTGACCGGCGACCATGCGTACCTTCTCCACGTAGCGACTCTCGGCGCCCTCGGTTCGCGCGGCTTCTGCTGCGACCGATCGCACCAGGGGCACCTGGCTGTGGTCGGCCTCGAAGCTCAGCTCGATGTCGACGTAGGGCGTGCGTGCCGCCCCCCGGGTCGGCGCTCTCACAACCCCTCCTGGTGGCCGGAGACAAATGGTGTCGGTCAGTGCTCCTCGCGCGAGTCGACCTCCTGGATCTGTCCCTGGTCGTGCTCACTGCTGAGCCCCATACCTTCGGGCGCGTCCGCGCCGTCCTCCGTCGCAGACGCGGGCTTGGTGGCCCAACGATCCGAACCGTCCTGCGAACGTCCCATGCCTGCTCGCGTACCCGCCGCAGCCGTGCGCATGCACACGGCAACCAAGTCAGGGCGTGTCGCGGGCCGGTTTTCCGCGAGCGCGAGCGGGCACGGCGCGACCATGGAGACGATTCGACAGGACCTCACCCTCGCGTTGTTCCGTGAGGGCTACGCCCTCCTGCCGAACCGCCGCAGGCAGCTCGGTGCGGACGTCTTCGCTCTGCGCCTGCTCGGCCGGCCGGCGGTCGCCCTGTGCGGCGTCGAGGCGGCACAGCGGTTCTACGACGAGGACCTCTTCGCCCGGGCAGGTGCGCTGCCCGAGCCCGTGCGGCACACGCTGACCGGTGAGCGGACGGTACATGCGCTGGACGGGACTGCGCACCGCCGGCGCAAGGCGATGTTCCTCGCGCTGCGCGAGCCGACCCAGGTCCAGGCGCTGGTCCGGGAGGTCGGGGCGGAGTGGGACGCAGCCGTGGCCGGGTGGGCACAACGGCCGCAGGTCGCGCTGTTCGACGCCGCGGCGGAGGTCCTGGTGCGCGCGACCGCGTCGTGGGCGGGCGTCCCGCTGGCCGAGTCGCGCGGCCCGGCGGCCGCGCGCGACATGGTGAGCATGGTGGACGGGTTCGGGTCGCCGGGCCCACGACAGGCGCGCGCCCGCGCGGCGCGCCGGCGGGCCGAGCGGCGACTGGAGAGCGTGGTGCTGCGGATGCGCGTCGGGCGGGAGTCGCCACCGGCGGGTTCGATGTTCGAGCGCGTGCTGCACCACCGGGACGAGGACGGCGAGCTGCTCGATGCCCGGCTGGTCGCCGTGGAGATGCTCAACGTGGTGCGGCCCACCGTGGCGATCGCCTGGTTCCTCGCGTTCAGTGCCCATGCGCTGCATCGGTGGCCCGAGCACCGGCGTCGCCTGCGTGAGCCCGACGAGGCGCGGGCGCTGGCGTTCGCGCACGAAGTACGCCGTTTCTACCCGTTCGCGCCGTTCATGGGGGCACGGGCGAGAAAGGCGCTGCGCTGGGACGGCGACGAGATCGCCGAGGGCACCCTGGTGCTGCTGGACCTGTTCGGGATCAACCACCACGAGGCGCTGTGGCGGGAGCCGTACGCCTTCTCGCCGGAACGGTTCCTCGACCATCCGCCCGGTGCGTTCGACCTCGTGCCGCAGGGAGGCGGCGACCCGGCCACCGGACACCGCTGCCCGGGCGAGGACATCACCGTGCAGGTGCTGAAGACGCTCGCGCCGCGACTGGCGCGGCTGGAGTACGACCTGCCCGACCAGGACCTCTCGATCCCGCTGTCGCGCATCCCCACCAGACCGCGCAGCGGGGTCGTGCTCGGCAACGTGCGTGCCGGGTAGGACGTGTCCTAGGGGTCAGCGGCGTACGACGAGGGTCGCGTCGGCACGCGGCACCAGCTCGCCCACGACGGGGTACCCGGGGATCTCGCCGGCCAGCAGCAGCCCCCCGGAGGTCTGCGCGTCGGCGAGCAGCACCAGCTCGTCGTCGTCGACCTCGGCGGACAGGTGCGGCCGGACCCAGTCGAGGTTGCGGCGCGAGCCGCCCGGCACATAGCCCGCGGACAGCGACGACCGCGCGCCCTCCAGGTACGGCACGGCTGCCGCGTCGACGACGGCGGTGACCCCGCTGGCACGCGCCAGCTTGTACAGATGGCCGAGCAGCCCGAACCCGGTCACGTCGGTGGCGCACCGGACTCCCGCCTGCACCGCCGTGCGCGCGGCGTCGCGGTTGAGCGTGGTCATCGTGGTCACGGCCTGCTCGAAGACCTCGCCGGTGCTCTTGTGCCGGTTGTTCAGGATCCCGAGACCGAGCGGCTTCGTCAGCGTGAGCGGGGTGCCGGCCGCGCCGGTGTCGTTGCGCATGAGCTCCGCCGGGTCGGCTAGTCCGGTGACCGCCATGCCGTACTTCGGCTCGGGGTCGTCGACGCTGTGACCGCCGCCCAGGTGGCAGCCGGCGGCCGCCGCGACCGCCGCGCCTCCCGCGAGCACGTCGCGCGCCAGGGAGAAGGGCAGCACGTCCCGCGGCCAGCCGAGCAGGTTGAGCGCGACCAGGGGCTCGCCGCCCATCGCGTAGACGTCGGAGAGCGCGTTGGCGGCCGCGATGCGGCCCCAGTCGTACGCGTCGTCCACGACCGGGGTGAAGAAGTCGGCGGTGGCCACGACCGCCCGCGAGCCGTCGAGCCGCACGACGGCCGCGTCGTCGCCGGTGTCCAGGCCGACCAGCAGGTCGTCGCCGCCGGGAACCTCGAGCCCGCGCACGACCTCCTCGAGCTCGCCGGGCGGGACCTTGCAGGCACACCCTCCCCCGTGGGCGTACTGCGTCAGGCGAAGCGCGGCATCGGTGGTCACGCACCCAGCGTATGCAAGCCAGGGTCAGCCGCTCGTGGCGGCGCCCTCGCGCCGGTCCACCCGCTCCCGCTGCGGTACCACGGTGTACTTCGGGTCCTCGGCCGAGGCCAGACCGGCCTGGAACACCCCGAACCGCGTGAGCAGCGACCCGGCGGCCAGTGCCGCGCCACCGGCGACGCTGAGCGCCCGGCTGCGCCGGCCGAGAACCGCCGCGCCCGCGCCCGCGAGCGTGAGCCCGCGGGCCATCCGCAACAGGCGACCTGGACGGCCCTGTTCGTAGGGCTCGGCGAGCATGCCCAGACGCCGCCGCACCATCTGCTCGGCCGCGACGTCGACGGCAGCGCCCGCCAGGGCCAGCCGGCGCGCCGGTGCCGAGTCGGACAGCGGCGCGGCCGCGACACCCAGCCCGCCGGCTGCCGCGGCACTGCTGCCGGCGAACCAGAACGGCATCTCGCGGTACGCCTCGTGCCAGGCCGGTACGGCGGTGTCGCACAGCAGCACGGCGGTGTAGGTCGCCAGCGGCGGCCCCAGCGCCGCGGCCCCGAGTCCGGCGGCACGGCCCACGAACGGCAGCCGACCGGTGACGTTGGAGGCGGCCGCGACGGCGCTGAACCCGCCGAACGCCGCAAGGATCCACGACCCTACCGACAGCGGGGAGGTCGGCTTGAAGACGCGCAGCATGTTGAGGAACCGGGCCGGACGCCCCAGGTCGTGGATCAGCGCGACGGCCCCGACGGTCGACCCACCCGCGGTGGCCAGCCGCGCCCAGCGCTCGAGCCCGGGACGACCGGAGACCGCAGCACCCTCCGCGAGCACCGCGGAGACCCCGGCGACCCCGCCCACGAACAGGTACAGCGGCACGTCGGGCTGCTTCCACACCGGCGCCTTGATCACCGGCCGGCCGTAGTAGGAGTCGAAGGTCTCCGTGCCTCCCGTGCCCCCGGGATCGCGCGATGCGGTCACCGGCGTCCTCCGACGCTGCGTCCTCCCACGAAGGCGGCGATGCCGACGGCGACCAGGGACGCGGCCGCGGCACCGGCGTGCCGCCACATCGACGGTGCGTCGCGAGTCGTCACCACCGGGTCCGGCGGCAGACCGTAGACCTCGGGCCGGTCGAGCAGCAGGAAGAACGCGCCGTCGCCTCCGACACCGTCGTGCGGGTCGTGGCCGTAGAGCCGGGCGACGTCCACACCGTGCTCGTGCAGCTCGTCGACGCGACGGCGCGCGCGCTCACGCAGCTCGTCGAGCTCGCCGAACTGGATCGAGTCGGTGGGACAGGCCTTCGCGCACGCGGGCTCCTCGCCGTCCTTGAGCCGGTCGTAGCACAGCGTGCATTTGAACGCCCGGCCGTCCTCCTTGCGCTGGTCGATCACGCCGTATGGACAGGCCGGGATGCAGTAACCGCAGCCGTTGCAGATGTCGGGCTGGATCACCACGGTGTCGAACTCGGTGCGGAAGATCGAGCCGGTGGGGCAGACGTCGAGGCACGCGGAGTGTGTGCAGTGCTTGCACACGTCGGACGACATCAGCCACCGCACGCCGGTGTCGACCTCCGCAGCGCTCTGCGGGTCGGGTGGGCCGAAGCCGGGCAGCCCGAGGTCGGTGACTGTCCCGGTGTCGGCGGGGACCGACTGCTCCACGAACGCGACGTGCCGCCAGGTGTCGGCGCCGAGCGCCTCGGTGTTGTCGTAGGACATCCCGGTCAGCTCGAACCCGTCGTCGGGCACGTTGTTCCAGGCCTTGCACGCGACCTCACACGCCTTGCATCCGATGCAGATGCTGGTGTCGGTGAAGAAGCCCATCCGAGGCTGGACCTCGGCGTGCGACCCGCTCATCCGTCACTCCCGTCGTCGATCCCGCCCCGCCGACGATACTTCGCGACGAGGTCGAGCAGGGCCGTCCCGTGTGGACGCCTGCCCGGCCGGATGTCGCAGGTGCCGACCTTCTCCTGGATGTGCACGTTGGGATCGAGCGTCACACTGACGAGATCATTCGCGGAGTCTCCAGTGCTGATGCCGTTGCCGCCCCAGTGGTACGGCAGCCCGACCTGGTGCACGGTGTCCTTGCCTGCGCGCAGGGGTCGAATCCGGTCGGTGACCAGGACCCGCGCCTCGATCGCCGTACGCGCGGTGACGATCGTCGCCCAGCCGCCGTTGCGCAGGCCGCGCAGCTCGGCCAGGTCGCGGGAGACCTCACAGAACATCTCCGGCTGCAGCTCCGCCAGGAGCGGCAGGGTGCGGCTCATGCCGCCCGCGGTGTGGTGCTCGGTCAGCCGGTAGGTGGTGAAGACGAACGGGAAGGTGTCGCCGAGCGGTGCGTTGAGCGGGTTGTCGCGGTGGTGGTACTTCACGCGCGCCGGGTTGCTCTGCTGGCTGTAGAGCGCGTTGCGCACCGGCGACTCCGGCGGCTCGTAGTGCGCCGGCAACGGCCCGTCGGCCAGCCCGACCGGGACGTACAGCCACGCCTTGCCGTCGGTCTGCATGATGAACGGGTCGCTGCCGCCGATCGCCTCCTGACCCTTGGCGCCCTCCTCGGGAACGTGGCCGGGCGGGCGGTCGGGGACGAAGTCGGGTACGTCGTGACCGGTCCACGCCTCCTGCTCGGGGTCCCACCAGACGTAGGCCTTGCGCCTGCTCCACGGTCGTCCTTCGCGGTCCGCGGACGCGCGGTTGTAGATGATGCGGCGGTTGGCCGGCCAGGCCCAGCCCCACTCCGGAGCGACCCGGCTCTGCTCCGCGTGGTGCTTGCGACGCGCGGCCTGGTTGACCTCGTCGGCGTACACCCCGCAGTAGATCCAGCAGCCGGAGCGCGTGGAGCCGTCGTTCCTCAGCTGGGTGTAGGCCGACAGCGCCCGGCCGTCGGCGTCGGTGCCGTTGATCTCGCGCAGCACCGCCTCGGCTGCGGGCTCGCGGGCCGGTCCGTGCTCGGGGTAGTCCCAGGTCAGGTCGAGCAGGGGACGGTCGCGCTCGTCGGTCGAGCCTGCGAGCTTCTCGCGGATCCGCCGGCCGAGGTGGTAGTAGAACCACAGCTCGCTGCGGGCGTCGCCGGGAGGGTCGACGGCCTGGTGCCGCCACTGCAGCAGCCGCTGGGTGTTGGTGAACGAGCCGTCCTTCTCGGTATGCGACGCGGCCGGCAGGAAGAAGACCTCGGTGCCGACGTCCTCGGTGACCATCTCGCCGGTGGCGATCTCCGGCCCGTCCTTCCAGAACGTCGCCGACTCGATCATCGCCATGTCGCGCACCACGAGCCAGTCGAGGTTGGCCATCCCGAGCCGCTGCAGCTTGCCGTTCGCGGAGCCGACCGCGGGGTTCTCCCCCACGACGAAGTAGCCCTTGACGCTGCCCTCGATCTGCCGCAGGACCGTGTCGTACGTGCCGTGGTTGCCGGTCAGGCGTGGGAGGTAGTCGAAGCAGAAGTCGTTGTCGGCCGTGGCGGCGTCGCCCCACCACGACTTGAGCAGGCTGACGGTGTAGGCGTCCATGTGTCCCCAGAAGCCGGTCGACCCCGCGTCCTTCTCCACGAACGACTGCAGGTCGAGGTGCTGCGAGGCGTGCGGCATCGGGATGTAGCCCGGAAGGATGTTGAACAGCGTGGGGATGTCGGTCGAGCCCTGGATGCTGGCGTGCCCGCGCAGCGCGAGGATCCCGCCGCCCGGCCGGCCGATGTTGCCCAGCAGCAGCTGCAGGATCGACGCGGCGCGGATGGCCTGTACGCCCGACGTGTGCTGGGTCCACGCCACGGCGTAGCAGATCGCGCTGGTGCGCTCGCGACCGCTGTTGCGGGTCAGCGCGTCGGCGACCTGGAGGAACTGCTCCTCCGAGACCCCGCACACCTCGGCGACCTTCTCCGGGGTGTAGCGCGCGAAGTGCCGCTTGATGATCTGGAACACGCAGCGCGGGTGCTGCAGCGTCTCGTCGATCTCCGGCTTGGCGCCCACGGTCGGACCGCCGGAGCCGGCCTTCTCCGCGCGTGCCGCCTTGTGCCGCTGCCGCTCCGGCTGCGCGGACTCCGTGTCCTCCGTGTCCTCCGCCTCCTCGGCGGGGCCGGCGGCAGCGGGGTCGTCGGCGTCGCGGATGCCGGCGGCCGCGGCCGCCCGTGCGCCCTCGTAGTTCCAGGTCTCGCTGTTGTAGTGCCCCTCGTCGGCGTCCCAGCCGGAGAACAGCCCGTCGAGGTCCTCGGTGTCCCGGAAGTCCTCACCGACGATCGCTCCGGCATTGGTGTACGCGGTGACGTACTCGCGGAAGTCGAGGTCGTTGCTCAGCACGTAGTGGATCAGGCCGCCGAGGAACGCGATGTCGGAACCCGCGCGCAGCGCAACGTGGATGTCGGCCATCGCGGACGTGCGCGTGAATCTCGGGTCGACGTGGACGATCGTCGCCCCGCGCCGCTTGGCCTCCATGACCCACTGGAACCCGACGGGATGGTTCTCGGCCATGTTCGAGCCCTGGATCACGATGCAGTCGGACTCGGCGAGGTCCTGCTGGAACGTCGTGGCACCGCCACGACCGAAGGAGGTCCCCAGACCGGGAACCGTGGAGGAGTGTCAAATACGCGCCTGGTTCTCCACCTGCACCGCGCCGAGCGCGGTGTACAGCTTCTTCATCAGGTAGTTCTCCTCGTTGTCGAGCGTCGCCCCTCCGAGGCTCGACAGGCCGAGTGTGCGCCGCACGCGCCGGTCGTCGTCGTTCCACTCCCAGGTCTCGGCGCGGGTGGCGATGACCCGGTCGGCGATCATGTCCATCGCCGTGTCGAGGTCGAGGTCCTCCCACTCGGTGCCGTGCGGGCGGCGGTAGCGCACCCTCGTGACCCGCCCCGGCGCGTTGACCAGCTGCGTGCTCGCACTGCCCTTCGGGCACAGCCGCCCTCGAGAGATCGGGCTGGCGGGGTCGCCCTCGACCTGGGTGACCTTCTCGTCCTTGACGTACACCCTCTGCCCGCAGCCCACCGCGCAGTACGGGCACACGGAGTCGACGACCCGGTCGGCCTCCCGGGTGCGTGCGGTGACCTCGTCGCTCCATCGGGAGCGTGCCGACTCGCCGCGTCCGAGCGGGTCGTTGCCGGTGAGCTGCCGGTAGACCGGCCA
>DATMEB010000267.1:0-7139 GCA_035557095.1 Nocardioidaceae bacterium
TAGCGGTCGTGCCGGGCGGCCCAGTCGCCCTCGGAGATCTCGTCACCGAGGTAGTGCGCGCCGTGGTCGCGGGCGATGCGCATCAGCCGGCGGGCACCGGCACGTACCTCGTCCTCGTTGCCGTAGCCGACCGCGCAGACCAGCGCGCGCACGTCACCCGGCTGCGGGATGTAGGCCTCGTCGTCGCGGCGCAGGTAGGCGACCTTGGTCTCGTCGAACAGCACCGCGCCGGCGAAGGTCGCGACACCCGCGTGCGCGAGCGCCTGCACGGTGGCGTACGCGGAGTCGTAGTCGGAGAACGAGTAGAACGGCGAGAACTCCGCCTCGGGCTTGGGGAACAGCTTCAATGTCGCGCGGGTCGCGATGCCCAGCGTGCCCTGGTGGCCCATGAACAGGTGCTTGAGCTGGTAGCCGCTGGAGCTCTTCGACACCTTGCGGCCGCCGCCGTCGCCGACCTGGATCACCTCGCCCGTCGGCAGCACGAAGTCGAACGAGAGCACGAGGTCGCGGGAATGGCCGTACCTGCTGCCGATCAGCGACCAACCGCTGGTGCCGATGCGTCCGCCGACCAGCGAGCAGGGGTAGGACGCGGGGTCGTCGGGATAGATCAGACCGCGTGGGCCGAGGACCTCGTTGAGCTTGAGCATGTTGATGCCCGCGCCGACCGTGCAGGTGCGGTTGGCGAGGTCGATCTCCTCGACCTGGTTCATCCGCTTGACGTCGACGACGATGCCCCGGTACTCCGGGCGCGCGCCGTCGGTGAGCCCGGTGCCGCCGTCGCGGGGCACGACGGGGATCCGGTGCCGGTTGGCGATCTTGACGACCTCGGCGACCTCCTCGGTGGTGTAGGGCATCACGACCACGTCGGGGACGTACTGCGACCAGCGGTGCACGGGGAACGGCGCCGGGACACGCGCCCGGGCGTAGCGCGCGGTCTTGCTGGTCATGACGTACTCGCCGCCGACGACCTGCACCAGCTCCTCGAGCAGCGCGTCGGCGAGCTGCGGCGCGAGCGTCATCGCCCCGTCCTCCCCCCGACCTCGATGCCGAGTGACTCGGCGAGGATCTCGTGCAGGTCGACCACGTCGATTTCGCGCTTGTCGCCGGCCTCGGACAGCGGCCGCTCGGACCAGGGGCACGCGCTCACCAGCGTGTCGACGCCGAGCTCGGCGGCCTGACCGATGCGTCGGTCGCTGATCGCCGCGGTGAGCTCGGGCTTCTCGATGGGAAGGCCACCGCCGCCGCCGGAGCAGTACGACCACTGCGTCACCCGGTCGACGTCCTGGAACTCCAGCCCGGGGATGGCGCGCAGCACCTCGCGCGGTTCCTTCCAGATCCCCTTGCGCTTGTTGAGCCGGCACGGGTCGTGGTACGTGATCGAGCGCTCGACGGGGATGCTGGGAACCAGACGTCCGGCGCGGATCAGCTCGGCGAACAGCTCGACCACCAGCACGATCTCGATGTCGAAGTCGTCGCCGAAGTACTTCGGGTAGTCCTCGGTGAAGCTGATGTAGTCGTGCGGGTCGAGCACCAGGACCCGCTTGGCGCCCACGGAGCGCCAGTTGGCCAGGTTGTGCTCGGCGAACCGCCGCGCCTGGTCGGCGTAGCCCATCTCGGCCGCGGGGCCGCCGCAGCAGCGCTGGTCGGACATGAGACCGAACGGGTAGCCGGCCTGCTGCAGGATCTGCGCGACCGCGCGCGGCACCGAGGTGCGGTAGAACGCCGCCTCGCAGTCGACGAAGAGGATGCTCTCGCCGCCGATCGGGATGTCGAGGCCGTCGGCCCAGTCGCGGACGTTGTCCTGGCTGACCGGGACCCCGTCGAGCACCGGCTCGTGCAGGCGTTCGTCGGTGAGCTGGTTCCACCGCTGCCACTGCGGCTGGTGCACGTCGTTGTCGACGGCGAGCGCGCGCATCGACTTCACCAGGTCGACGGTGCGGGTGCGGAACCGGTAGAAGTCGCCGGTGAACAACGTGTTCGGGCAGCGCAGCTCGCAGGCACCGCACTGGGTGCAGTTGACGTAGTCGGCCGCGACGTCGGTGATGTCGAGGTCGCCCTGTTCCATCGCGACGACGTTGGCGTGGAATGCCGTGGGGGTCCACGTGTCGTTTCTGGTCACCTGCGTCACGGGACACACTTCGCGACAGAACTTGTGGCCGGACGAGAAGCAGTTGTAGGCGGCGTTGCGCCATTCCGCCAGGAACTCCGCGGTGCGTTCCGCACCGTCGTGCCCGGTGCCCGGGGGCTGGAGGTCGACCGGCTCGGGGCCAGGACCGGGCTGTACGTCGGACATGGCCAAACCTCTCAGTTGAGGAGTACGGCGATTGTTTGAAACCTAGCACTGCGACGGTGCCCTCGCCCGTCGCATTCGGCGCTGCCCGGCCACCGGCGTTGCGCACCGGCCGGGGAGCGTCGAGGTCTTACGCGCGGCGTTCGGAATCCATATGCTTCGCAGCACGGGCTCGGCTGCCGCGTACCGGATCGCACGTGCCTCCGCTGTCTGGTGTCCCCTGCGCGGAAGTAACCCGTCGACGTGCACAGACACCGACGACGAGGTGAGGACGAATGAGATTCAGCTACGTGATGCTTCCCGACTACCCGCTGTCCGACTCGATCGAAGCCATCAAGCTCGCCGACGAGCTCGGCTTCTACGCCTGCTACGCCGCCGACGAGACCTGGCACAAGGACCTGTGGCTGCTGTTCGCCGCCGCCGCCGACAAGACCAAGCGGATCCGGTTCGGGCCGAGCCTGTCCGGCATCGTGCTGCGTGAGCCGACCCTGATCTGCCAGGCCGTGGCCACGCTGGACGAGCTGACCGGCGGCCGCGCCGAGTGCGTGATCTCCAGCGGCAACTTCGGGCTGCTCGCGCAGTACCACATCGACTGGGCGAAGACGAAGCCGCTGTCGCGCGTCAAGGAGGCCCACCAGGCGATGCGGACGTTCCTCGACGAGGGTGCGATCACCTTCGACGGGGAGTTCTACAAGTACAGCGGGCTGTTCACGTTCGCGCGCCCGGTCCAGGAGCACCTCCCGCTCAAGCTCGGCGTGATGCGCGGCCCGAAGTCGTTCGAGGCCGCGGGCGAGATCTCCGACGGCGCCCACCACGCACTCAGCTACACCCGCGAGGCCTACGACTACTTCACCGAACACGTACGCGTCGGCGCGGAACGTGCCGGCAAGGACTGGAAGTCGCTCGACATCGGGGCCTGGATCGTCTTCGCCGTCGGCAAGGACTCCGGCGCCGCCAAGGAGGCCGCGCGCAGCATGGTCGGTCTGTACGCCTCGTCGATGCCCAAGGAGCAGCTCGAGCGCAACGGCGTCGACCCCGCCGCGCTCGACCCGATCATCGAGGCCCTGGGCAAGGCAGACATGGCCAAGGCGATCGAGCTCACCAGCCCCGAGATCGCCGAGAAGCTGTCGGTCGCGGGGACCCCGGAGGAGTGCGTCGCCAAGATCAAGTCCGAGATCGAGCCCTCGGGCGTCAACCACCTGATCCTGGCGGTCACCGACGTCGACCTGGTGAAGGCGCTGATGGGCCGTGACCTCGACAACGTCGGCACTGCGAAGGACCAGCTGCAGATGATCCACGACGACGTGATGCCCGCGTTCAGCTGACGCGCCTCGGCTCGCGTCGACGGCTCCAGCACCGGCGGCTCGCCATCTCCTCCGATGAGGTGGCGAGCCGTCGTATTTCACCCATGTGAGTCAGGCACCGTGTGTCCATCTGTGACCACGTTGTGTCACGTTGGGTCATCTGTGACCCGCGTCATGGTTATGCACCGGCATCGCCGGGCATAAGTCGCGGTCTCGTCGAGCACTCGCATGGGGCACCCTCCGGTCCGGGGCACCAGACGTCAAGACCGGGGATGGCTCGACGACTCACTGCCGGCGACTCCAGAAGTCGTGTCGGCGGCAGTCCTTTGACACACATCACCAGGCCAGCTCGGGCGGCCTTCCATATCCTTGAGGGAGTTCGAGCATGCCTGCACGCAGGTTCTCCGTACTGCGCGCGTTCGTCGCCGTCATCGGAGCTTTCGCGATCGCGATCGCCACCATGGGGGCAGCCAGCCCGACCGCCGACGCACGCCGGGCCGGCGGCGCCGACGGGACGAACCCGACCGAGCCGCTGCCGTGGGCCGCTGACCTGCCGCTCACCGAGTGGCTGTCCGGGGACCGCCCGAGTGACGGCCCGAGCCGGCGGGAGGTCGTCGACCGCGAGGCCCTCGAGCGGGCCAGCAGGTCGGTGACCGTGTCCGCGAGGGTGGCTCCGGTGGGGTCCTACCAGGCGCGGGCCCGGCTGCCGCTGATGCGGGGACACCGCGACGCCCGGCGGGCCAGCATGGTCACCCGAGTACAGCGGCGGCTGGGGATCTCCGCCGACGGCAACTACGGCAACGCCACCGAGTTCGCGGTGAAGCGCTTCCAGGCCGTGCACGACGCACGGGGGTACCGGGTACCGCGCGGGACCGGCCTGCCCATCACCGGCGTGGTGAACAGGCCCACGCTGCGGGCGATCCGGACCAGCCTGCAGCGCTCCGGGCAGTGGCTGCCGATGCGCCGGATCGCCCGGGCCGCGGGTGCGTCACCGGCTGCCGTGGCCGACCACTGGCCGGTGATCGACTATGTGCTGCGCTCGGAGCGCATGACGTCCGTCGGCAGCAAGATCGCGGCCGTCGCCACGATCGTGACCGAGGTCGGCCGCGGGTTCCGTCCCATCAACGAGTACGGCAGCCGGGCGTACTTCAGGAGCATGTACGAGGGCCGGCGCGACCTGGGCAACATCCGCCGCGGCGACGGCGCGCGGTTCCACGGACGCGGGTACATCCAGCTCACCGGCCGGGCCAACTACCGTCACTACGGTCGGCGACTGGGCGTGCCTCTCGTACGGCGTCCGGCCATGGCGCTGCGTCCCGCCGTGGGTGCGCGGGTGCTCGTCGACTACTTCCAGCAGCGAGCGATCCCGGGCGACGCCAGGCGGGCGCGGTGGCGGATGACGCGGCTGAAGGTGAACGGCGGCTACAACGGCTGGTCGACGTACCGGCGGACGGTCTCGCGCCTGCTGCGCGCATCGATGCGCTGACAGCGAAACCGGAGGCGACCTCCCGCCGGCGTGGCTAGTCTGGCCACATCGGCGAGGAGGTCCCCGATGAGCGCATCGAACGTCGTACCGCTGCGAAGCCGCCCGCGTACGCCCATCCGTCAGCCCGAGCCGCCGCTGCGCGAGGCCGTTGGCCAGGCGCTGCGCCGCGTGCGCACCGCGCAGGACCGCACGCTCAGCGAGGTCGCCGACCGAGCCGGGATCTCGATGCAGTACCTCTCGGAGATCGAGCGGGGCCGCAAGGAGGCGTCGTCGGAGATCCTTGGTGCCGTGTGCACGTCGCTGGGCATCCGCCTGCTCGACCTGGTGGCACAGACGCACCGCGCGCTGGCCGTGGAGTCGCGTCCGGCCCGCGCATCCTCGCCGCGCGGGCCGCTGCTCATGGCCGCATGAGCGACGGCGCCCTGACCTCGCTTCGGTGGGTGATGATGCCGTCGATGAGGCCGTAGGCCTGCGCCTCGGCGACGTCGAAGACGTGCTCTCGGTCGGTGTCTGCGCGCAGCGCCTCGACGCTGCGCCCGGTGTGCTCGCTGAGCACGTCCAGCATCTGCGCGCGAACCCGTGCGACCTCCCGTGCCTGCACCTGCAGGTCGGACAACGCACCCTGGCCACGGGCCTCCGGCTGGTGCAGCATCACCCGCGAGTGGCTCAGCGCGAACCGCTTGCCGGGCGCGCCCGCCGCCAGCAGCACTGCCGCCGCCGAGCTCGCCTGACCGAGACAGATCGTCGACACGTCCGGCAGCACGAACTGCATCGTGTCGTAGATCGCCATCAGCGCACTGAACGATCCGCCCGGTGAGTTGATGTAGAGTGCGATCTCCTCGCCCGGGCTGGTGGCCTCGAGATGCAGGAACTGCGCCATCACGACGTTGGCGACGTCGTCGTCGATCTCGCTGCCGAGGAAGACGATCCGTTCGGACAGCAGCCGGCTGAACACGTCGGTCGCACGTTCACCGGTGTGCGTGCGCTCGATGACGTTGGGGATCGTGTAGTGGCCCATGCTCAGATCCCCGTCCTGCGGCCGACACCGTGGCCGATGCTGTCGAGGGAGTCCACGACGTGGTCGATCATCCCGTACCGGCGTGCCTCCTCCGCGGAGAACCAGCGGTCGCGGTCACTGTCGACGCGGATGGTCTCCACGGGTTGTCCGGTGTTCTCGGCGAGCAGTCGCTCCATCTGGCGCTTGGAGTGCTCGAGGTTCTCGGCCTGGATCTCGATGTCGGCCGCGGTGCCGCCGATGCCGGCCGATCCCTGGTGCATCATGATCCGCGTGTGCGGCAGGCTGAACCGCTTGCCCTTCTCGCCAGCGCAGAGCAGGAACTGGCCCATGCTCGCGGCGAAACCCATCGCCAGCGTCGACACGCTGTTGGGGATCAGCCGCATCGTGTCGTAGATGGCCATGCCGGCGTAGACCGCTCCGCCGGGGCTGTTGATGTACAGGCTGATGTCGGTCCGCGGGTCCTCCGCCGACAGCAGCAGGAGCTGGGCGGAAACCCGGTTGGCGCTTGCGTCGTCGACCTCCGAGCCCAGCAGCACGATGCGGTGGTGCAGGAGCCTCGCTGCCAGCTGGTCGTCGAAGGTGCGCTCTGCGCTGGTGGTCGTCGTCTGGTGCGGGTTCACGGCTGGTCTCCCTCGGGTCACGGGCCTTTCGACCACTGTTGCCTCGAGGGCGCGCTGCGCGCGCGTTTCTCTGCTGTGGGCAGATCTGCTGTCGGCGAACCGGGCCGTCCGCCGACCGGAACCACCGTGTCCGGGCTCAGCGCACCCCGACACCGGGCGAGCTCAGGCGCTCGATCTCGGCCTGGGTGCCCCAGAACTTCACCAGTACGTCGCGTGACGGCGGTGGCCCGACGTACGCACCCGCGACGTAGAGCATCACCGCGAGGACCGTCGACGGGATGATCGGGAAGACGCCGAAGGCCATCGCCGGCACCCACTGCGTCGCCACGACGTACCAGACCATGCCGCCGACCATCGCCAGTATCGCGCCGAGGGTGTTGCCGCGGCGCCAGTACAGCCCCAGCACGAGCGGGACGAAGAA
>DATMEB010000268.1:0-12264 GCA_035557095.1 Nocardioidaceae bacterium
AGGCCCTCGACCTCGACGATGCTGTCGTTCTTGAGCACGAAGACCGTGTGCGGGTCTCGCACGGCGGCGTCCGCCGGCAGCATCATGCCTGCCGCGGCTACCGCACCCGCGAGCACCGCCAGCGCGGATGTCTTGAACAGGCGCCCGCCGGAGGCGCGTCGCCGCTGACGATCGCCGCCAGGCGAGCCGCTCGCGCGTAGAGATGATCGTTTCATGACTATGCCTCCCCAGGCTCCCCATACGCAGCACTCACGTGAGCGCCACTTACCTGCGATCGTGGCGGCGCTGCGTAAAGGCCACGCAAAACCAACGAAGGGGCCGATCCCTCGCGGGACCGGCCTCGTCGCCCGGCTTGCTCGGGTGCGGGTCGGTGAGTTGCCTGGGGAGGCAGCGTTCACATCGCCTGACTCGCACCCGAGCCGCCTGTGGGGTGCTCGGCTCGGTGACGCGGCCGCGACGACCGAACCTTGCACTAACCAAATGATTAGCGCACAGTGTCAACGCTGCGTCAAACCCGGGCAGACCTACGCAGGTCGCGCCGGTCAGCCGCGCAGGTCAGCCGCGCAGGTCAGTCGCGCAGGGCCAGCCGGGCCAGCAGGTTTCGCGCGTCCTCGGCGTGCTTGTGCTCGCACAGCACCTCGTACGACGTGGGGACCACCGAGGTCCGCGAGGAGAAGTCGCGTCGCCCGCCGGTCATGGCATGGCCGACGCCGCCGGTGACCGCACCGAGCAGGGCGCCGAACGCGGCGCTGAGAACCGGCAGCAGCACCGACCCCTCCCCCTCCGCGCTGGCGAACAGCATGATCATCACCCCGATGAACAGGCCCCACAGCGCTCCGCCGGTCGCGCCCATGCTCGCGGCCCGGCCGGTGGTCAGCCGGCCCACGACACGTTCGACCAGCCGCAGGTCCCTGCCCACGATGGTGATGTGCTGCACCGGGAACTCGTGGTCGGAGAGGTAGTCGACGGCGCGCTGCGCCTTCTCGTAGCTGTCGTACGCGCCGACCGGGAGCCCGGTGGGCTCCTGTGGAAGGGCCATCGGCATGGTCGACCTCCCGGGTTGATGTGACTCCTGTCCTACCGGCGCAACCGCCGCCGGGCGAACGTGTAGCCCCGGCGGAGCCGGTCGACGACGGTGTACTGCGTGCTCAGCCGGACCAGCCGGCGCTTCACCGGCAGCAGCCGGTCCTTGCCCTCGGGCTGCCTGCCGGTGTGCGACCGGCGCGCCGAACGGGCGAACTCGCGGGCCAGGTAGTCGGCGGCCAGCCCGGACGCCTCGGCGAGCTGTTCGGGGTCGGGCTCGGGCATGGCGCCGACGCCGGAGCCGTCCGACGGAGGCAGCAGGTCGTCGAGGTCGCCGGCGACGTCGTAGCCGCGGCCGCCGACGGCGTCGATCATCTCCTTGGTGCGCCCCTCGACGAACTGCAGTGCCGACTCGGGCAGCACGAGGCGAGGGCCGGGCCGGCCGGCGAGGACGCCCTGCGCGATGCCGTTCTTGACGTGGTGGGCGTAGAACGGCCACGGCGCGTCCTGCACCTGCTCGTTGAGCCGCCGCACGACCTCGGTCTCCGCGGCCCCGAGGCTGGTGTTGGCGCCGGTGTCGACCTCGGGGTACCTGGCGGGGTCGACACCGAGCACGCCGGCGAAGCGCTGCCACAGCAGGCGGCTGTCGGCTCCGCGCGGCGGGACCGTGACCAGGTGCACGCGCTCGGGCGGGATCTGCTGGCCCCAGTGGGCGAGGATGCGCGTGGGGTCCTGTCCGTCCCAGAGCCGACGCGGGCCGGCCTGGTTGTGACCCTCGGTCATCCGCCGCAGGAACTCCTCGTACGTCATCGCGTTGCGGTTCTTGACGGTCTCCTGCCACACCGCGGGCACCTGGCGTACGAGGTCACGCAGGGTCACCAGCAGGTGCACCTTCGCGGGCCTGAGCGACTCGATCGCGCGCTGGGCCTGCTCGGTGGTGGCGAACGCGAGCAGCTCGGAGGAGATCACCACGACGCCGTGGCCCTGCCAGTGGTGGACCTTGCGCACGAGGCGGTTCCACGAACCGGGGACCTGCGGGTGCAGGTAGCCGCCGGGCTTGGCGTTGCGCAGGTCGCGCGCCTCGTCGTGGTGCGCCGTCAGCCTGCTGCGGGGGTAGAAGCAGCCGTCCTGGCGGAGGCGGTCGCGGTGGGCGTGCAGCATGGCCTGCAGGAACGTCGTGCCCGTCTTGGGAGCACCGATGTGCAGGTAGACCGCACGGCCCTGGGCGGCCCCAGACGGCTGTTCGGCCGAAGGGTTCGTCATGCTGTGTCAGCCTTCCGCTTGTGCTCGTTGGACGGTACGCGAGACCTTGCGGCGTACTCGCTCTAGCGTGCCACCTCCGCCGCTGCCGGGTGTATCGCGGTCCTGGTCGCCTGGGCCCGCCTGCGCCGCGCGCCGGCCCTGCTCGCGGGCGGCGTACACGCTCGACTCGACCGTCGCCTCCGCCTCGGCGTAGAGCTCGCGGTAGTCGCGGCGGGCCGAGTCCAGCGCGGTCTCCGCGTCGGCGTCGTGTGCGTCGCCGGAGGCGGCGAGGCGCCCCAGCTGCTCCCACACGTGCTCGGCCATGTCGCGCAGCCGGCGGGGTACGCCCAGGTCGTCCCACGTCACCTGCACCCGGCGAAGCCCCGGGTCGATGAAGCCGTCGACCTCCGCCTGCTGCTCGGCGCCGGCGCGCTCGAGCACCGTGAGGCCGAGGCCGCGGTCGATGCGGTCGACCTGGCCGCGCCAGCCCTGGAGCAGGTCGGCGTAGCGCACGAACGTCCGGGGCGAGTCGCGGGTCGCCTCCTCGGTGTGCAGCGCGATGTTGAGCCAGTTGGCCGTGCGGCTCGCCGCCCCGAACCGCTCGCCGTAGTACTTGCTCTTGCTGCCGACGACCTCGGCCGGATGCCGGAGCATCGTGAGGAAGCTGGGTACGCCGCCCGCCTGCGTGACGCTCTCGCGCCACATCGGCACGAAGTAGCTGTTGCGCGGGTCCTTCACCAGGTTGGTGTCGGTCAGCAGCGCGTGCTCCTTGAGCCATTCGGCCAGCTCACGCTGCGGCCGCGCACGGCCGGCGGCCTGCGCGGCGAGGTCGAACGCCGCCGGGCGGGCGTCGTCGAGCGCGATGTTGGCCCGGCGCAGCATCCGGCGCTGGAACTGCACCACCCACTTGGGCTCGTGGAAGCCGCGCGGGTTGGACCTGTTCGCGGGCCACTCCGGCTGCGGCACGTGCATGCCCAGGTACTTCAGCGCGCCCGCGAGCGTGCTGGTGCCGCTGCGCCCCGACCCCACGACGACCACGAGTCGGGGCGGCCCCGCGTACTCCGCGCGTGTGGCGGACTCGCCCCGGCTGCCCGGACCGGCCATCGATGAACCTCCCCGATCGTCGTCTCGGCGAGCCTACTAGTGCCCGACCGGCAACGTTGCTTGCGCAGCAGGGCAGCCGTTGCCGGTCCGGGTACTGGCCGAGTCGGGCACCGATATGGCCGTTATCCCGCGTTTCGCCAGGCCCGGCTGGTAGAAACGGAGCGGTGAAGGTCCGTTTCCTCATCGCCAACGCCTACCGCGCCGCCGGCACCGTGCGCACGACGTACAACGTGGCCGGCGCGCTGGCCCAGCAGCACGGCTTCGAGGTCGAGGTCGTCAGCGTGTTCCGTACCCGGCCGCGGCCGCCGTTCCCCCTCCCTGAGGGGGTGCACCTGACCTCGCTCGTCGACTCCCGGCCGCGCCACGTCGAGGCGCTGCAGACCGGAGAGGGCGGTCCCGAGGCGCGCCAGCGCATGGAGCGCTGGATGCGGACCCAGCCGAGCCGGCTGATCCACCGCAACGACTGGCGCCACAGCGAGTTCAGCCTCTACAGCGACGCGCAGCTGACCCGCTACCTGCGGTCGATGCGCGACGGCGTTCTGATCGGCACCCGGCCCGGCCTCAACCTGGCGATCGCGCGGCTCGCGCACCCCTCGGTCGTGCGCATCGGCCAGGAGCACGTCAACCTGGCCAGCCACCACGACAAGCTGCTCAAGGCGTTCAAGCGCGGCTACCCGCGCCTCGACCTCTGCACGACCCTGACCGAGGAGGACGCCGCGACCTTCCGGGACCTGCTCGGCCCCAAGGTCAAGGTCATGTGCATCCCCAACGGCATCTTCCACGTGCCGGGGGGCTGGCCGGACCAGCAGAGCAAGGTCGTGATCGCGGCCGGGCGGTACGAGTACCAGAAGGGGTTCAGCCTGCTGATCCGCGCCTGGGAGCACGTGGCGGAGAAGCACCCCGACTGGCAGCTGAGGATCTTCGGTCACGGCAACCGCCGGGCCCACCTGCAGGAGGTCATCGACAGCCACCGGCTGGGCGACCACGTCCGGCTGATGGGCTACGCCTCGCAGCTCGACAAGGAGCTGGCCGCATCGGCGTTCTTCGTGCTGAGCTCTCGCTACGAGGGGTTCCCGATGGTCCTGTTGGAGGCGATGGCCGCCGGCCTGCCCGCCGTCAGCTACGACTGCCTCACCGGGCCGCGTGACCTCATCGACCAGGGCCGCAACGGGTTCCTGGTGCCCAACGGCAACGTGAGCGCCCTGGGTGCCAGCATCAGCAAGATGATCGAGCTCGGGCCCGAGCGCCGGGACGCGATGGGCCAGGCGGCGCTGGAGACCACCCGCGGCTACAACGTCGACGTGCTCGCCGCGCGGTGGGCCGACGTGATCGACAACCTCACCGGCGAGCGAGGACGCGCGCGGGTCGGGGCGGTCAGCCCCTGAGCTTGTAATCCTCGAGCAGCCTGCGCCCGATGATCATCCGCTGGATGTCGGCGGTTCCCTCGCCGATCAGCAGCATCGGCGCCTCGCGGTAGAGCCGCTCGATCTCGTACTCCTTGGAGAACCCGTAGCCGCCGTGGATGCGGAAGGAGTCCTCCACCACCTCGGCGCAGTACTCCGAGGCGAGGTACTTGGCCATGCCGGCCTCGAGGTCGTTGCGCTGGCCGGCGTCCTTGACCCGCGCGGCCTTGACCATCATCTGGTGCGCGGCCTCGATCTTGGTGCCCATCTCGGCGAGCCGGAACAGCACCGCCTGATGCTCGGCGATCTTCTTGCCGAACGTCTCGCGCTGCTGCGCGTACTCGACACCGAGCTCGAACGCGCGCCAGGCGACGCCGCAGCCGCGGGCGGCGACGTTGACGCGGCCGACCTCGACGCCGTCCATCATCTGGTAGAAACCCCGGCCGGGTTCGCCGCCGAGCACCTGCGAGGCCGCGATCTCGAAGCCGTCGAAGATCATCTCGGTCGAGTCGACGCCCTTGTAGCCCATCTTCTCCAGCTTGCCGGGCACGGTCAGGCCCGGTCGCGTCTCGCCGAAGCCGGGCTCCTTGTCAACCAGGAACGTCGTCATGTTCTTGTACACCGAGTCGGCGCCGGTGTCGGTCTTCACCAGCAGCGCGACGAGACTGGACGTGCCGCCGTTGGTGATCCACATCTTCTGCCCGTTGATGACGTACGCGTCGCCCTTGGGCTCGGCCTTCGTGCGGATCGCGGAGACGTCGGACCCGCAGCCGGGCTCGGACATCGAGAACGCCCCGGTGATCTCACCGGCGGCCATCTTCGGCAGGTAGTGCTGCTTCTGCTCCTCGGTGCCGTGCCGCATCAGCATGTACGCCACGATGAAGTGCGTGTTCACGATCCCGGACACGCTCATCCAGCCCCGCGCGATCTCCTCGACCACCAGCGCGTACGTGAGCAGGCTCTCGCCCAGGCCGCCGTACTCCTCGGGGATCGTCAGCCCGAACAGCCCGAGCTCCTTCATCCCCTCCACGATCTCGGTGGGGTACTCGTCCTTGTGCTCCAGCTCGGTCGCGACCGGCAGGATCTCCTTGTCCACGAAGCTGCGGACCGTCTTCAGAATCTCCTGCTGGACATCGGTGAGACCGTCGGTCTCGCAGAGCCGACCCATGGGGAACGTCCTTCTCGTTGGGGCTCGACGGGCAGTTGCGAACCCGCCCAGTGCAGTCACGGGCAGTATCGCCGGTTTCGCCGGGCCAGTATCGCCAGGGGGCTCACAGGGTCGCCATGAGCAACCTCACAGGCGCTTGCGCACCTGCGCGCGCACGACCGCCCGCGCCCTGCCCAGCCCGCGCCGCACCCGGCGCACGAGGGTGTTGCCGGGCGCGTGCCGCTGCTCGAGCCGACGGGCCTTCGCACGCCACTTGTTGCGGTCCTTGGCCACGTCGCGGTGGTTCTTGAGCATCACCGCGATGGTGTCGAGTGCGGCCTCGAGCAGCTCGGTCTCGGTGGAGTCCTCCGGCTGACGGGCCTCGGGCAGGTCGTCGGGCGGGATGAGCTCCTTGAGGTCGCCGACGACGTCGTAGCCGACGAAGTCCAGCCGGCGGACCGCCTCGCGCGACATCTCCCGCAGGTCGTCGGCGCGCTTCGGGCTGAGGCCGAAACGGGTGCCACCGTGCGGAACGAGCACGGCATGGCCGAGGTAGTCGCGCACCCAGGTCGGCACCTCGCGCGGACCGCGGATCTCCTTGCTGATGCGCGGGTTGACCCGACGCAGCAGCTCGGCCTCAACCGACCCGAGCGACTGGTTGGCGCGCCCGAGGTCGGTGTCGCAGGAGTCGGGGTCGATGCCGCACAACGTCGCGAACCGCTGCCACAGCAGCCCCGGCGGCGCGCCACTCGGCGGCACCGTGACCACGTGCACGTGCTCGGGCGGCAGGTCGCGACCCCAGCGGTCCAGGGCGTCGACGACGTCGAGCGTGCGCCAGCCGAAGTGGCTGCGCGGGCCTGCGCTGAGCGGTTCGGGCTCGTACTCCGACAACGGTGTCGTGAGGCGGAACTTCAGCTGCTCCTGCCACAGCGCGGGCACCTGGCGGACGAAGTCACGGGCGGTGTAGACCACGTGCACCTCGGCGGGCTGCAACGCCGCGATCGCCTTGGCCGCCTGCTCGCGTGACGCGGCCGCGAAGAACTCGTGGCTGATGACCACGGTGCCGTCATAGGCCCTGGTCTGCTTGACGATGCGGTTCCACGACGTCCTGGCCCGGTCGTGCGGGATGTTGGAGGTCTCGCGCACGATGTTGGTCGCCCACACGCGGTCGAGCCACCAGTCGCCGGGGAACAGCACGCCCTGTCGCCGCAAAGTGTCGCGGTTGGCCCACATCACCGCCTGCAGGAAGGTGGTACCGGTCTTCGGGGCGCCGATGTGGAAGAACACTCGCCGAGCCAAACGAGCCTCCTGAACTCTGGCTGCTGCGGACCCTCGCTCAGATGGTCTCGGAGTACTTGTCGAGCAGCTCCTTGAGGCGCTTCTCGTCGCGCTGCTCGACCGGGATCAGCAGCTCCTGCACGACGTCGGTGAGCTCGGCGAGACGACGGTTGAGCCGACGGTTCTCCTGCACTTCTTCCTCGAGCTCTGCGACCCGTGCCCGCAGCTTGTTGACCTGGCGGCGGGTGTCACGGACGGCTCGCCGCAGGTTGGTGATGTCCTCGACGGACTGCACCATGCCGGGCGCGAGCTTGTTCGCGATGCGACGTCCGCGTGCACCCATCTGCTGCTTCACTCGTTGCTCCTGGACGTATCGGCGACTGGCGAGCCGGAACGGCGATCACCGTACTACATCGCCCCACAGGTAGCCTGTCGCGTTGGACGCCTTTGCCGCGGGCCTCCACGGTCTCCGCGGCCCGTCACCGACTGCGCCGGGAGCAACGCGCACAGCCACGAACACAGAATGCACGACCACAGAAAGTAGGCCACATGATCGGGATGGTGCTGGCAGCAGGAGCCGGCCGACGCCTGCGTCCGTACACGGACACCCTTCCGAAGGCTCTCGTCCCCGTCGACGGCGACACCACGATCCTCGACATCGCGCTGCGCAACCTCGCCGCGGTCGACCTGCGCCAGGTCGTCGTGGTCGTCGGCTACCAGGCCGGCGCGGTCGAGGAGCGCAAGGCCGCACTCGAGAAGCAGTACGGCGTCGAGCTCACGCTCGCCTACAACGACAAGGCCGAGGAGTGGAACAACGCCTACTCCTTCTGGACCGCGCGCGACCACCTCGCCGACGGGGTGCTGATGGTCAACGGCGACACGGTGCACCCCGTCTCGGTCGAGGAGACCCTGCTGTCCTCGCGCGGTCCCGGTGTGCTGATCGCCGTCGACGCGACCAAGCAGCTCGCCGAGGAGGAGATGAAAGTCACGGTCGACTCCGGCGGGGCGCTGCAGCGGATCACCAAGCTGATGAACCCCGCGGAGGCGTACGGAGAGTACATCGGCGCCAGCCTGATCGAGGCGCATGCCGTCGACGCCCTCGCGGACGCGCTGGAGGCGACCTGGCGCAAGGATCCCCAGCTGTACTACGAGGATGGCTACCAGGAGATGGTGGACCGCGGCGAGAAGATCGGCCTGGCCCCGATTCCCGCGGACGTGTCCTGGGTGGAGGTCGACGACCACCGCGACCTCGAGCGGGCACGGGAGATCGCATGCCGCTACTAGCGCGCATGCTGGCGAGCCCGCTGTTCGTCGACATCCGCCGCGGTGCGGTCGAGCGGCTCGGCGACCTGCTCACCGAACGGCACATCTCAGCCGACGGCACCGTGCTGGTCGCCGTCGGGCCGGGCCAGGGTCAGCAGATCTGGGACGTCCTCAGCCCGTCGCTGCCGAAGGCCGGCGTCTTCACCGTCGCGGACGCGAGCCTGCAGTCGGCCGGTGAGCTCCAGGAGGTCATGCGCGACCGCAGCTTCGACGCCGTCGTCGGCATCGGTGGCGGGCGCACGCTCGACGTCGCGAAGTACGCCGCGACCAGAGCGGCGGTGCCGATGGTGGCGGTCGCCACCAACCTCGCGCACGACGGGATCTGCTCGCCGGTGGCCTCGCTGGAGCATCCCAGCGGCAAGGGCTCGTTCGGGGTCTCGATGCCGCTCGCAGTGGTCGTCGACCTCGACTACGTGCGGACCGCGCCGCCGCGGCTGGTGCGTTCGGGCATCGGCGACGCGGTGAGCAACCTGTCGGCGATCGAGGACTGGTACCTGGCCCAGCGCGAGCGCGGTGAGCCCGTCGACGGGCTCGCGGTGACGTTCGCGCGCACCGCCGCAGAGGCCGTGCTGCACCGCGTGGACGGCATCACCGACGACGACTTCCTGATCGCACTCGCCGAGGCGCTGGTGCTCTCCGGCATGGCGATGTCGGTCGCCGGCACCTCACGCCCGTGCAGCGGCGCGTGCCACGAGATCATCCATGCCGTCGACATGCTCTATCCCGGTGTCTCCAACCACGGCGAGCTGGCCGGCATCGGTGCGCTGTTCGCGTACTTCCTGCGGGACAGCCCCACCCGGTTCGACCAGATCGCGGCCTGCCTGCGGCATCACGACCTGCCGCGCACCCCGCACGACGTCGACCTCACGACCGACCAGTTCGTCGCCGCGGTGCTCAAGGCACCGGACACCCGGCCGGACCGCTACACGATCCTGGAGCACCTCGGCCTCGACGAGCGGCAGACGCGGTCACGGGTCGAGGAGTTCCTCGCCCGCCTCGACTGAGCGTGAGGATTTCGCGCCGAGATTGCGCGAATGCCCCAGGCCTCCTTCGCGCCGAGATTGCACGAATACCCCCGTTGTGAGGCCAGGCGCACGAAGGCGCCGCGGGGGGCATTCGTGCAATCTCGGCGCAATGACAGGCGGGTCGGCCGGCCACCTGGTCGGGCGGAACCTCCACCGCGGCCGCGACCGCGAGAGGACCTTCGCGTCGAGATAGCGCGAACACCCCCGTTGTGAGGCCAGGCGCACGAAGGCGCCGTGGGGCATTCGTGCGATCTCGACGCAATGACAGGCGGGTCGGCCACCTGGTCGGGCGCGGAACCTCCACCACCGCGGCCGCGAGAGGATCTTCGCGTCGAGATTGCGCGAATGCCCCCGCAGGCTCACGGCCACAGGCCTGCTCACCGGGGCATTCGCGCAATCTCGGCGCAATGGCAGGGCTTGGGTCAGCCGCCGACGACCACGAGCCGGCACACCAGCGGGTCGTCGCCGCCCAGCGGTGCCAGGCCACGTGACTCGACCCGCTCGACGACACGCAGGCCGTGTGCGGCGAGCTCGTCGGCCACCTGGTCCGGCGGGACGACCTCGCGCAGGCGGGCCGACCGGCGTGCGTCCTTGCGGTCGATCCGGTACTCCACATACATCCGGCTACGGCCGTCGCGCAGCGCCATCGAGGCCAGCCGCCACAGGTGGTCGCGCCCGTCGGGGCGCAGCGTCTCCACCAGCATGCGCGCGTAGAGCGTGTGCGGGCCGGAGTGCGCGAGCCGGGCGCCCAGCGTGAGTGCCTGCCGCAGGTCGTACAGGTTGACGATGCCCGTCTGGACCTTGACGGACTGCCGGCGCGCGCCGTTGCGGGTCTTGCGTACGGCGGATGGGAGGAAGTCCACCGCCTCGACGTCACGGCCCTCCGCCGCGAACCAGACCGCGTCGCGGCCGTTGCCACTGCCGAGGTCGACCACGGGCAGACCGGAGACGTCGCGCTCGGCCACCCAGCGCGCGAACGGCGACGGGTCGGTGGGGACGTTCTTCGACCCGGGCCCGTAGTAGGCCGAGGCCCAGTGGTCGCGCTCCTTGCGCAAGCCCCCGAACCACCCGTTGAGCCGGCGCCGGGCCGCACGGGGCGTCTCGAACTTGAACGACGGGTCGGGCGTGGCCCAGTGGGGTCCGTAGGCGGCCTCGAGCATCTTGGGCGGCTGCGCCGGTGCGGGCATCGTGCGGCCCTCGAGCTCGACCTCGCTCAGCGGCACGACGACCGAGCGCGGCAGCTGTGCCCGGATGTCGTGGACCTGGTAGAGCCAGCCCTCCAGCGTCCAGCACGCGAACACGTCGAGATTGCGCGTGGTGCCGTCGGCCTGCGGGAAGAACAGCGCGAGGAAGCCGGAGTTCTCGCGGCGCATCTTCCAGCCACGACGGCGCAGCGCGGCCTCGACGCGGAACGACTCGCGGGCGACGTCCATCGGGTGCTCGTACTCGCTGAGGTATCCCAGGTCGGCGTCGACGTCATGCGCGATCAGCCCGCCGTGCCGCACCGCGCCGAGCAGCGTGCCCCAGCTGACGAACGCCGCCAGGCCGCACTCGTCCTGGAGTACGTCGAGGACCTCCTCGACCTGGTCGAGGTAGCCCTCGAGTGCCTCGCGGCCGACGCTGTCGAACGGATGGTTGAGCCGGCCGTACTTGGTGACCGCGAGCGGTCGCCCCTCGGAGTCGGCGACCTCGACCCGGCCCTCGCCGGAGCCGAACGTTACCTCGCGCTCGAAGAACGGCTCATGTGTCGCGGTGTCGACGACGCTCACGTCGGCGACGCCGTCGAGCATGCGCGCGAGTACGTCGGGCCACTCGACGTGCCGCAGCCCGTCGTGGACCTGGTAGCGGTCGGTGAGGATCGACCACACCCGGCGCCCGTCGAACCGGACGTCGAGTACACCCTCGTGCTCGGACGGGAGGTACAGGCCGGCGTCGTCGACCGAACCCTGTGAACCGGCATCGGCAGCAGCGCGTGCGGACTGCGCGGAACTAGTCATGGTGCGCCCAACCGTACATCTGGGACCGGCCGCTACTCGCTGTGGCTACTCACTGGGTGGCTGCCACGTGTCGTTGCGCTTCATCCCCGCCGCACGGCCCTTGGCCGACACGACCAGCGCCATCTTGCGCGAGGCCTCGTCGATCATCTCGTCGCCGAGCATCGCCGAGCCCTTCTTGCCGCCCTGCTCGGAGGTGAACCACTCGTAGGCGTCCAGGATGTTCTCGGCGTGGTCGTAGTCCTCCTGCCGCGGGGAGTAGACCTCGTTGGCCGCGGCCACCTGGTCGGGGTGCAGCACCCACTTGCCGTCGAAGCCCAGCGCGGCCGAGCGGTTGGCGACCCGGTTGAACCCGTCGAGGTCGCGGATCTGGAGGTATGGGCCGTCGATGGCCTGCTTGTCGTACGCCCGCGCGGCCATGAGGATCCGCATCAGGATGTAGTGGTAAGCGTCGCCGACGTCGTAGCCCGGCGGCTGCTCCCCCACCACCAGCGACTTCATGTTGATCGAGGCCATGAAGTCGGCCGGCCCGAAGATGATCGTCTCGACGCGGGGCGAGGCCGCCGCGATCTCGTCGACGTTGACCAGCCCGGCCGCGTTCTCGATCTGTGCCTCGATGCCGACGTGCCCCACCGGAAGGCCGATCGTCTTCTCGATCTGGGTGAGGGTCAGGTCGAGCCACTCCACATGCGACGCCGACTGCACCTTGGGCAGCATGATGGCGT
>DATMEB010000269.1:0-5688 GCA_035557095.1 Nocardioidaceae bacterium
GTCCACGACCGCGATGCCACATCCGGGTCCGGGCCGGCCGAGCCCGAGGCGGCGACGGAGCGGCCGAGGCGGCGGCGCCGCGACCCCGAGACGCTGCTGGAGGGCCTCAACGACTCCCAGCGGGCAGCGGTGGTCCACGAGGGCACCCCGCTGCTGGTCGTGGCCGGCGCCGGCTCGGGCAAGACCCGGGTGCTCACCCGTCGGATCGCCTGGCTGCTCTCGCAGCGCGGAGCGCATCCCGGCTCGATCCTGGCTATCACGTTCACCAACAAGGCAGCCGCCGAGATGCGCGAGCGGGTCGCCGAGCTGACCACCCCGCGCACCGCGGCGGTCATGTGGGTCTCGACGTTCCACTCCGCGTGCGTGCGCATCCTGCGCCGCGAGATCGAGCGCTTCGGGTACAAGTCGTCGTTCTCGATCTACGACGACGCCGACCAGCGGCGGCTGATGTCGCTGGTCTGCCGTGACCTCGACCTCGACCCCAAGCGCTACACGCCGCGCTCGGTGCTCAACTGGGTGTCCAACAACAAGAACGAGCTGCGCGACCACGAGGAGGCCGCCAAGCACACGCAGAACCACCTGGAGGAGATCTACGCCGAGGCCTATGCGGCCTACCAGACGCGGCTGCGCGAGGCGAACGCGCTCGACTTCGACGACCTGATCATGCTCACCGTGCACCTGTTCCAGGCGTTCCCCGAGGTGCGCGAGACCTACCGACGCCGCTTCCGGCACGTCCTGGTCGACGAGTACCAGGACACCAACCACGCGCAGTACGCCCTGGTCCGCGAGCTGTGCGCCCCGCAGGCCACACGGCGTACGGTCGACGGCGACCTCGTCGGCGCACCGGGGGCAGAGGGCACGGAGGAGGCCCCACCTCCCGCCGAGCCGGCCGAGCTGATGGTGGTGGGCGACGCCGACCAGTCGATCTACGCGTTCCGCGGAGCCAGCATCCGCAACATCATGCAGTTCGAGGAGGACTTCCCGGACGCCCGCACGGTGCTACTGGAGCAGAACTACCGGTCGACGCAGACGATCCTCAACGCAGCCAACGCGGTCATCAGCCGCAACAAGGGCCGCAAGGCCAAGAACCTCTGGTCCGACGCCGGCGAGGGCAGCCAGATCGTCGGCTACGTCGCCGACAACGAGCACGACGAGGCCCGTTTCGTGGCCGAGGAGATCGACCGGCTCACCGACGAGGGCACCGCCAAGCCCGGCGACGTCGCGGTCTTCTACCGCACCAACGCGCAGAGCCGGGTGTTCGAGGAGGTGTTCATCCGGGTCGGCCTGCCGTACAAGGTCGTCGGCGGTGTGCGCTTCTACGAGCGGCGCGAGATCCGCGACGCGCTGGCGTACCTGCGGCTGCTGTCCAACCCCGCCGACACCGTCTCGCTGCGCCGCATCCTCAACGTGCCCAAGCGCGGCATCGGCGACCGCGCGCAGGCGTGCGTCGAGGCACTCGCCACCCAGGAGCGCATCACGTTCTGGGAGGCGCTGCACCGCGCCGAGGAGGCGCCGGGCATCGCCACGCGGTCGCTGAACGCGGTCAAGGGGTTCGTGGAGATGATCGACGGGCTGGTCGCGATGGTCGCCGAGGACGCGACCGTCGACACCGTGCTGGAGGCTGTGCTGGCCGAGTCGGCCTACCTCGCCGAGCTCGAGGAGTCCACCGACCCGCAGGACGAGACCCGGGTCGAGAACATCGCCGAGCTGGTCGCGGTCGCCCGCGAGTTCGCCGACGAGTCCGAGAGCGCGACGCTGGGCGAGTTCCTCGAACGCGTGGCCCTGGTCGCCGACGCCGACCAGATCCCCGACGCCGAGGAGGGCGACGACCAGGGCGTGGTCACGCTGATGACGCTGCACACCGCCAAGGGCCTGGAGTTCCCGGTGGTGTTCCTGACCGGCCTCGAGGACGGCGTGTTCCCGCACATGCGCTCGATGGGGGACGCCAAGGAGCTGGAGGAGGAGCGCCGGCTGGCCTACGTCGGTCTCACCCGGGCCCGGCGCCGGCTGTACGTCTCGCGCGCGGTGGTGCGCTCGGCCTGGGGCACTCCGCAGCACAACCCCGCGTCCCGGTTCTGCGACGAGATCCCGCTGACGCTGGTCGACTGGCGGCGAACCGAGGTCGCGCAGACCTCGTGGGCCAACTCCTCGGCCACCAGCCGCAGCGCCGACGCCTCGGGTCGCACACGCACGCCGTGGACCGGCGCCTCGACCGTCAGCGCGGCGACCGCCACCCGGCCGGTGCCGTCACTGGAGCCCGGTGACCGCGTGGTGCACGACTCGTTCGGCATGGGGACCGTGGTGTCGCTGCGAGGTCAGGGCGAGCGCACGCAGGCAGCGGTCGACTTCGGTTCGCAGGGGGTCAAGCAGCTGCTGCTGCGGTTCGCGCCGATCGAGAAGATGTGAGGCGCGTCAGGGCGTGACGCCGTGTGCGCTGAGCGCGGCGTAGGGGTCGACCGGGACGTCGGGGCTCGGCCGCACCTCGAGGTGCAGGTGCGGGCCGGTGGTGTTGCCGGACATGCCGAGGGCGCCGACCTGGGTGCCGGCCTCGACCGACTCGCCCTCGCTCACCGCGAAGCTGTCCATGTGGCAGTACCACGTCTCGGTGCCGTCGGGGTGGGTGACGATGACGCGGTTGCCGTAGGCGCCGGCGTAGGCCGCCTCGGTGACGACGCCGCGGGCCACCGACACCACCGGGCTGCCGTAGGCCGCCGCGAAGTCCAGGCCGGTGTGGTCGGAGGACCACAGGCTGCCGCCGGTGCCGAACGTCGCCGTGATGTCGTAGTTGCTGACCGGGAGCACCCAGAGGTTCTCCTCGATCTGCTCCGCGCGGTCCTCGGCCCGGCTGGCGAGGTCGGCGAGAGCCTGGTTGCGCGCGGCCGCCTGTGCCTCGGCGGCCTTCTCGAGCCGGCGCTGCTGTGCACGGTCGAGCGCGACCCGGCCGGCGTTGCGGCTGATCGTGGCCGGCCGGCCGTCGCGGCCCAGATGGGAGCCGAGCGCGTCCTGCCCGGCGTGGTTGCCCGAGTCGGAGCGGTCGGCGGCGACCGCCGAGTTCAGCGCCTGGACCGAGGAGTCGGGCGTGGAGTCGACCGCCTGTGCCGAGCCGACGCTCATCGCGCCCGCGGCGGCCACCACCAGCGCGGAGGTGCCGGCGACGAGGAATCCGGACGGGCGCGTGAATCCCCGGCGCTCCTTGGGTACGGCCGGGATGGCGGGACCCGCGCGATGGCGTCCGCTGGAGCCGTTGGACTCCGAGGACCGGGAAGCCGACTGGGGAGTCGACTGTGCAGTCGACTGGGCAGGGGACGAGGACGTGGAGGAGGGGAGCGGTGCCCGAGGGGTCGGGCGGTGCTTGTCGGCGCGGCGCCTTGGGGCGCGGTGCTGCGACACGAACACCTCCCGGGAGTGGGCACAAACGGCGGTAAGACTAACGGAACAAGCACTAGTTGAAAAATCATCGCGGACACCGATGTGGACCGTTATGCGCCTGACATGGGGGTTTTACGCCTGGTTGAACCGATTTCACATGTACGTGATTCTGGTCACTTCGGCCTATTCGCGGTTCCGATCGGGCCATGGGCGTGACCATGTCCGAACAGGTCCGGCCACGCACTCATCGCACTCGAGCCGCTGCTGGGTCGCTGTTGGGCTGCTGCCCGGCGTTGCGCCCGGTCCCTCCGACGCGTACGGCTTCGTTAGCATGCCGTCACATCGTCGTCGAGGGAGACCAACCAATGAGCACCATCCGCGTCGTGGTAGCCAAGCCTGGCCTCGACGGACACGACCGAGGCGCCAAGGTGGTGGCCCGCGCGCTGCGCGACGCCGGCATGGAGGTCATCTACACCGGCCTGCACCAGACGCCCGAGCAGATCGTCGAGACCGCCATCCAGGAGGACGCCGACTGCATCGGACTCTCGGTGCTCTCCGGCGCGCATATGACGCTGTTCCAGAAGCTGCTGAAGCTGCTCGCCGAGCGCGACGCGGAGGACATCGTCGTGTTCGGTGGCGGCATCATCCCCGAGGCCGACATCCCGCTGCTCGACGAGGCCGGGGTGGCCAAGGTGTTCACGCCGGGGGCGACCACCCACGAGATCGTTACCTGGGTACGCGAGAACGTGGGCGGCGACGCCGGCGACGCTGCCACGCAGAAGGAGGACACCCCCGCCTGAGCTTCAGCGCGGCAGGTCTCAGCGCGGAAGGGACCACTCCCGGACGAGCCGGGCCACCTGCTCGGGGTCGGTCCGCGGCAGCCAGTGCCCGCTGTCGACGTCCACCCGCCGCCAGGTGCCCAGGAACAGGTCGAGGTCCAGCGCGTCGACGGTCTCCGGGCCTATGTAGGGGTCGTCCCTGCACACCACGACCTGTACCGGCACCTCGGTCGTGCCCGCCCGCGGACGGCGCAGCCGGGGGAAGATGTTCGCCCGGTACAGCTGCAGCCCGTTGGCCCCGTCGCGGCCGAGCTCGGGTCCCCACCGGGCGTCTCGCGAAACGTGCTCCTGGCGGGCCATCTGCGCACCGAGCAGCGGATGCAGCCCGCGCCACATCAGCTCGGGCAGGACCGGGACGTGGAACAGGTTGATGTACCAGGACCGCTTCGCCTGCTGCCGGCGAACGTCGTTCGGGGCGGTCCGCACGAAGTGCGCCATGTGGTCCAGGCAGGGCCCGCTGATCGACGTGTACGACGCGATCCTCCCCTGCAGGCGCGGGTCGGTCGCCTCGGTCGTGACCGCGTCCCACATCTGCAGCGACCCCCAGTCGTGGCCCAGCAGGTGCACACGCTGGCCGGGCGCGACCGCGTCCATCACCGCGACCAGGTCGTCGACCAGCCGTTCGCTGACGTAGTCCTGGCGTGACCGCGGCGCCTCGGAGGCGCCCGCGCCGCGGACGTCGTAGGTCACCACGTGGAAGTCGTCGCGCAGCAGTCGCGCGAGCGGCTCCCACATGGCCTGGTTGTCCGGGTAGCCGTGTACCGCGATCAGCGTCGGAGCCTCGGCGTTGCCGTAGTCACGGATCGCCAGTCGCAGGTCACCGGACAGGATGCTGCGCTGTTCCGGCTGCCCTTGGGGCTGCTGTTGCGGCTGGCTGGGGGGCGGCTGGGATGCGTCGGCCATGACGTGAAGGTTGCCTCTCCTGCGACGGCGCTGTCACGTCCGATCATGCCGCCCCCTCCACCCGCGTCGTCGCGGCGGGAGCCACCTGGCTAGGCTCCCAGACGACTCCCAGACGGTTTCGGACCGACGAAGGACGGCCCCACTGTGGACTTGATGGAATTTCAGGCGAAGGAGCTTTTCGCCAAGCATGATGTGCCGGTGACGCTTGGGGTGGTGGTTGAGGTTCCGGGGGATGCGGGGCCGGCTGCGGAGGCGTTGGGTGGGCGTGTGGTGGTCAAGGCGCAGGTCAAGGCCGGTGGTCGGGGCAAGGCTGGTGGGGTGAAGTTGGCCGAGGGTCCTGGGGAGGCGGTTGCGCGGGCCGGTGACATTTTGGGGATGGATATCAAGGGTCACAGGGTGGGTCAGGTGTTGGTGGCGCCGACGGCTGATATCGCCGAGGAGTACTACTTCTCGTTTTTGGTCGATCGTGGGGCGCGGGGGTATCTGTGTATTGCCAGTGTCGAGGGTGGGGTGGAGATCGAGGAGGTCGCGCGCACCAACCCTGAGGCGGTCGCCAAGGTCGGTATTGATCCCAGTG
>DATMEB010000270.1:0-6576 GCA_035557095.1 Nocardioidaceae bacterium
CGCCACGCACCCGACGAAGGACTTCGTGACCGACATCAGCAGATGCGTGCTGTCGCGGCGCATGCCCTCCGGGTACTGCTCGCTCACCAGCCGGCCGGCGTGCATGAGCAGGAACCCGTCGGTGTAGGTGTCGGCGAGGACATCGGACACCGGGGTCACCCGTCCGTCGACGCGGTGCACGGGCAAGTCGTCCAGTCGAGAGATGCCTCCGGGAGCGGGAACACCGGGCCGTGGCCACGAGGCACGCGGGCCGTCGGCACCACCTCACGGACGTGCTGGAAGGCCCAGCGGTTGAAGGGTGGGGTCTGCCAGTTGGCCAGCGTCACCCGCTGGTCCGGCGGAGGCGGGAAGCCCTGCATGACCACGTCGCCGGCCCCCTTCCGCCGGCCGTCGACGACCTCGCGTCGCGGCCCACCCCGAGCGTACCGAGCAGGACTGCGGGCGCGTCTCGTGCGCTCATCGACGATTGCTGGCCCTCGTGGGCGAGCCTATGCTGTCGACATCGGCCAGGTCACCGACCGAAGGTCCGAACGTGTTGCTCGCCCATCACCTCTGCCGCGACGGATGACCAGGCACACGTTCCTGGGTGCCCAAGAAGAACCAGCGCCCGGAAGGGGTGGGACGCAATGACGTCTGACAGCGGCGCGATGCGGTTCGGGGGCCGGCCGCACATCGAGGCTCACGACTCACGGCACAAGGCCGAGCCGGACCTGGTCGACAAGGGCCTGTCGCACAACTCCATCGGACTGCTCGGCAGCACCGTGATCGGCGTCGCCTGCGTGGCGCCCGTGTACGCGCTGACCGCCACGCTGGGCCCGACCGTCACCGAGGTCGGGTTCCAGATGCCCGCGATCTTCCTGGTCGGCTTCCTGCCGATGCTGCTGGTGGCGTTCGGCTACCGCGAGCTCAACCGGGTGGCCCCGGACTGCGGCACGACCTTCACCTGGGGGACCAAGGCGTTCAACCCGTACGTCGGGTGGCTCGGCGGCTGGGGCCTGGTGCTGTCGACGGTGATCGTGCTCTCCAACCTGGCCGGCGTCGCGGTGACGTTCCTCTACCTGTTCCTCGCGGACGCGACCGGCAACCAGAGCCTTGCTGCGCTCGCCGACAACAAGCTCGTGAACGTGCTGACGTGTGCCGCCTTCGTGGCGCTGGCGACCTGGATCAGCTACCGCGGGATGACCACCACCAAGGAGGTCCAGTACGTCCTGGTCGGGTTCCAGATGCTGGTGCTGGTCGGCTTCGTGACCTTCGCCTTCGTCAAGATCGCCAACGGCACGGCCCCCGCGACCAACGTGGCGTTCAGCCTCGACTGGCTCAACCCCTTCAGCGTCGCCTCGATCGCCGCGTTCACCGCCGGCATCTCGCTGTCGCTGTTCATCTTCTGGGGCTGGGACGTCTGCCTGACCATCAACGAGGAGACCAGCGGGAGCGAGAAGACCCCCGGTCGCGCGGCCCTCCTCACCACGGTGGTCATCCTGTCCAGCTACCTGCTGGTGGCGATCGCCGCGCAGATGTTCGCCGGGATCGGCACCACCGGAGTCGGTCTGGGCAACCCCCAAACCGCTGACAACGTGTTCGCGGCCCTGGCTGAACCCGTGATGGGCGGGTTCGGCACGCTGCTGTTCCTCGCGGTGCTGGCGAGCTCGGCGGCCTCGCTGCAGACGACCTTCCTGTCGCCGGCGAGGACGCTGCTGGCGATGGGGACCTACAAGGCGGTGCCGCAGCGATTCGCACGGGTGCACCCGAGGTTCCAGACCCCGACGTTCGCGACGCTGATCGCCGGCGTCGGAACCGTGGTCTTCTACACCGTGATGACCCTCGTCAGCGAGAACGTGCTCATCGACACGATCTTCGCGCTGGGCATGATGATCTCGTTCTACTACGCCATCACCGCGTTCTCGTGCGTGTGGTACTTCCGCAGGGAGCTGTTCTCCGACGCGAGGAGTGTCGTGTTCAAGCTGGCGATCCCGCTGCTCGGCGGGATCCTGCTGGCGGCGGTGTTCATCAAGACCACGTTCGACACGTGGGACCCCGACTACGGCACCGGGTCGTCGATCTTCGGGATCGGGTCGGTGTTCGTGCTCGGTATCGGGCTGCTCATCGTCGGCGTCGTGCTCATGCTGGTGTGGCGTGCGCGGTCGCCGGAGTTCTTCCGCGGTGAGGTGCTGCAGCGGGACACGCCCTCACTCGTCGTCGAGGAGTAGCTCGACGGGCCCCGGCCCACGGAGGTGTCATGGACGCCCCGGGACGGGTGCTGGTCGGCGTCGAGACCGTGCGGTACGCCGACAAGCGTCGTACCCTGCGGGCAACGGCCGGCTGACCACCCACGGTAGTGTCCGAGCCGCCCAGCCAGCCAGCCTCGACCGGGATGGGAAGAGACGATGGGGATCTTGGTCGCCCTCGCCGTCGTTGCCGTCGCGGTCGCCGCTGCCGTGCTCGTGTCCAAGCGCAAGAAGCCGGTGGTCATGGACCTGTGGACGCGTGTGCTGCGGTGGGGCTCGGTGGTGTCCGCGCTGATGGCTGCCGGTCTTCTCGTCCCCGACACCAAAGCCGAGTCCGGGATGTTCGCACTGGTGCTGCTCGGTGTGCCCGTCGTGGTGTGCGCGCTCGCGGCGTTCGTGTCGGAGGTCGCCGGACGCGCCGGTCGCGTCGCCGCCTGGGCCGGAGCCCTGGTGATGCTCGCCTGGGTGCTGCTGCTCGGCATCGGCGTCGGGCTCGCGTTCGCCCCGGCAGCGCTCCTGCTTCTCGGCGCGGCGAGCGCGTCCGACTCGCGCGACCGCGTTTCGGCGTCGGGTTCTCCGAAACGTCGACCCGGCCGCTGACCAGCACAAACGCGTCCGCCGCGCCGGAGGCCGCCTTCCCTGATCGAGCCATGTCTGGTACGCATCACCGTGGTGTACGGCGTGCTCGGGCGCCGGATCGGACTCGGAGGCGAAACATGAAGCGGGCGGTTGCTTGGGCGCTCGGGTTGTACCTGCTGTGCGCGTTGGCGGGCAGGTTCGTCGAGGGCATGGGCGTGGTCCGATGCGCGTGCTCCGGGGACTGCTGGTGCCGGCGACCCGGACTCAGCGCCTTCCGCTGGGTGTTCCCGTACGGGCATCGGCTGGCGATCGAGGGGGACCTCGACTCGTCGCTCGTGGACGTCGGGGGAGCGGTGGCGGTGTCGCCGGACGTGCCGGCGCCGGCGCACCCTGAGCCGGACAGGGCGGTGTCGCCGGACCTGCCGGCACATCCTGAGCCGGACACGGCGTTGCGCTACTGGCTCTACAAGGTCAAGAAGAAGGGCGCTCCCGGTGCCGGTGGTGACTGGGAGGCGGATGTCTTCTCCAGCGCAGAGCCGGTCGAGTGGGGAGGCCACCACTCGACGCGCTCGGCGGAGGTCGCGAAGGCGCTCAACGACGTCGTCTCGGTCGGAGACGTCGTGGTGGCGTACCAGACCGATGCCAAGGTCGTCGTCGGCTATCTCCGGCTGGTCCGCATCGACGGGCCGCGCGACGCGAGGAGGCTCTTGCTGCAGCCGATCCACCGGATCGAACCGCCGTTCCCGATCCACGAGCACAAGGCCGGGACGTCGCTCGCAGGCTCCACAGCCGTCAGTGGTTCGGTGATGCTCCGCGAGCTGAGCGAGCAGGAGATGCAGGACCTGGTGCGGCTCTCGGGCGCTCCGGAACATGTGCTTCGCGCCGAGGACCCCCCCGGAGGCCGGTCGTCGTAGCCGGCCCGGCAGATGGTTGGATCGGTGTGGCCGAGCCGCTCAGGCGGGCTCGGCGCTGCCGCCGAGCGGTTTGAAACCGCATAGGCGCGGCCAGGATAACCGCGGGCCTTCAGGGTGCCCACGCTTCGAGACGCTCTGGCCCTTAGCGCTCGATCTTGGTATTCAGTATACACCCCGACCGAACGGAGCGCTCGATGATCATCGGAGTCCTCAAGGAGTCCAGCGCCGGCGAGACCCGGGTGTCGGCCACGCCGTCGACGGTGGGCCAGCTGCTCAAGCTGGGGTACGAGGTGGTCGTCGAGCCCGGGGCCGGCGAGGCCTCGAGCTTCCGGGACGAGGCGTACGTCGAGGCGGGCGCCAGCGTCGGCGACCCGCTCTCCGCGGACGTCGTGCTGGGCATGAACCCACCATCGGAGGAGCAGCTCGACGGGCTGGCGCCGGGCACCACGCTGGTCAGCCTGCTGAGCCCCGGCCTGCGTCCTGAGCTGGTCGAGGACCTCGCGCGCCGGAAGATCACGGCGCTGGCCATGGACGCCGTACCCCGGATCTCCCGCGCCCAGTCGCTCGACGTCCTCAGCGCGATGGCGAACATCGCCGGCTACCGCGCGGTGGTCGAGGCGGCGCACGCGTTCGGGCGCTTCTTCACCGGTCAGGTGACCGCGGCCGGAAAGGTGCCGCCCGCTCAGATCCTGATCGCCGGCGCCGGTGTCGCGGGCCTGGCCGCGATCGGTGCCGCGAGCGGCATGGGTGCGGTCGTCCGCGCGACCGACCCGCGCCCGGAGGTCGCCGACCAGGTGTCGTCGCTCGGTGGCGAGTACCTCTCGGTGGAGGGCGCCGACAGCGAGAAGAGCGCGACCGGCTACGCCAAGGAGATGTCCGACGACTACAACGAGCGGGCTTCTGCGCTGTACGCCGAGAAGGCCCAGGAAGTCGACATCATCATCACCACCGCCCTCATCCCGGGGAAGCCGGCACCGCGGCTGATCACGGCGGACATGGTGGCCAGCATGAAGCGGGGCAGCGTGATCGTCGACATGGCCGCCTCCAACGGCGGCAACGTCGAGGGCACCGTCCCGGGCGAGGCCGTGGTCACCGACAACGGCGTGACGATCATCGGCTACACCGACCTGCCGGGCCGGCTGCCGACGCAGGCCTCGCAGCTGTACGGCACCAACGTGGTCAACCTGATGAAGCTCCTGACGCCCGAGAAGGACGGGCAGGTCGCGCTGGACCTCGACGACGTGGTTCAGCGGTCCATGACGGTGGTCCGCGAGGGCGAGATCCTGTGGCCGCCACCGCCGGTCGAGGTCTCGGCCACCCCGGCGGCAGCCGAGGCGCCGGCGGCGGACAAGCAGGAGAAGCCTGCGAAGCAGCCCATGTCGGCACAGAAGCGGTTCACCCTCATCGGAGCCGGCGCAGCGCTGCTCTTCGTGCTCGCAGCCTTGTCGCCGGCAGCCCTGCTGGGACACCTGACGGTGTTCGCGCTGGCGATCGTGGTCGGTTACTACGTGATCGGGCACGTGCACCACGCGCTGCACACACCGCTGATGTCGGTCACCAACGCGATCTCCGGGATCATCGTGGTCGGGGCGCTGCTGCAGATCGGTCACGGCGACACCGTGGTGACCGCGGTGTCGTTCGTAGCGATCCTCCTGGCCAGCATCAACATCTTCGGCGGCTTCGCCGTCACTCGGCGCATGCTCGGCATGTTCCGGACGAGCTGATCGGCACTCGAGCCCCCAGGCTCCGCCCCCGACCTTCGAGGACGACTCAATGACAGTGGACATCGCCGCACAGGCTGCGTACATCGTGGCCGCCCTGCTCTTCATCCTGGCCCTGGCCGGGCTCTCCAAGCACGAGAGCGCGAGAGCGGGCAACACCTTCGGCATCGTCGGCATGGCGATCGCGCTCGTCGCCACCATCGCGCTCGCCGTCGTCAACGGCATCGACGGGTGGGGTCTGGGCCTGCTCATGGCCGCGACGGTCGTCGGAGCCGCGATCGGGCTGCAGCGTGCTCGCAGCGTCGAGATGACCGGCATGCCCGAGCTGATCGCCCTGCTGCACAGCTTCGTCGGGCTCGCCGCGGTGCTCGTCGGCTGGAACGGATACCTGCACGTGGAGGCGGAGCCCGGCGGTGGCGAGGCGCAGCGGCTGGAGTCGCTCGGGACCCTGGGCATCCACCACGGCGAGGTGTTCATCGGCGTGTTCATCGGCGGAGTCACGTTCACCGGCTCGATCGTCGCGTTCCTCAAGCTGTCGGCGCGGATGAAGTCCAACCCGCTCATGCTCCCGGGCAAGAACCTCCTGAACCTCGGGGCGCTCGCGGCGTTCGGCGTGCTCACCGCCTGGTTCGTCGTCGAGCCTCAGCTGTGGCTGCTGGTGGTGGTCAGCGCGATCGCCCTGCTGCTCGGCTGGCACCTGGTCGCCTCCATCGGCGGCGGTGACATGCCGGTCGTCGTCTCCATGCTGAACAGCTACTCCGGCTGGGCCGCCGCAGCGTCGGGCTTCCTGCTCGAGAACGACCTGCTGATCATCACCGGCGCACTCGTGGGCTCCTCGGGTGCCTACCTGTCGTACATCATGTGCAAGGCCATGAACCGCTCCTTCATCTCCGTCATCGCGGGCGGTTTCGGCATCGAGGCCGGCCCCAGCGGCGACAAGGACTACGGCGAGCACCGCGAGACCCACGCGGAGAGCGTGGCCGAGATGCTGGGCTCGGCGAGCTCGGTGATCATCACGCCCGGCTACGGCATGGCGGTTGCGCAGGCGCAGTACGGCGTGGCCGAGCTGACCCGCCGGCTGCGGGACAAGGGCGTGGACGTCAGGTTCGGGATCCACCCCGTCGCGGGCAGGCTCCC
>DATMEB010000271.1:0-5280 GCA_035557095.1 Nocardioidaceae bacterium
GCAAGATCCTGCTCGACCGGCTCTCCGCGCAGCCCCGGACCAGGCACGAGCTCGCGGAGACGCTGGCGAGGAAGCTGGTGCCGCCGGAGGTGGCGCAACGTCTCCTCGACCGGTTCGAGGAGGTCGGGCTGGTCGACGACGGGGCCTTCGCCCGCTCGTGGGTGGAGTCCCGGCGCGCCGGGCGCGGTCTGGCCCGGCGTGCGCTCGCGCAGGAGCTTCGGCGCAAGGGCGTGCCGGACGAGGTCGCGCGCGAGGCTCTGGACGAGGTCGACCCCGACGAGGAGCGCGCAGCCGCGGCGGAGCTGGTGCGACGCAAGCTGCGCACGATGGCACGGTTCGACCAGCAGACGAGGATGCGGCGGCTGACGGCGATGCTGGCGCGCAAGGGCTACTCGCCGGCGCTGGCCTTCGGCGTCGTTCGCGACGCGCTCGATGCCCTGCCCGATGAGGAACCGGCTGACGGTCCCTTCGAGGGTGACGGCGGCCTCGACGAGACCGCAGTGCACACTGGTGGCGACGCAGACACGTTGGACCCGTTCGACTAGGGCACGGCCAGCCAGCCCGGGTGGGTCACCCCGGCTCGGGCACCCGGTTCGGATGCCCGGTTCGGATGCCCAGCGCGGTGGCATCGGGCGCCGGTCGGGCGGTCCAGTCGTCGGCCCCGCCGACGGGCACAGAGCACCGAGGAGACGTAGCGCACAGGCAGCACGGTTTGCACTCCGGGTGAGAGTTAGGTAAGGCTTACCTATCTAACTTTCTCGGGAGGTTGCCAGCCATGCTCTCCGCCGCCGCGGCGCCACGAGCCCACCACGACCACCTGGCCGCCCGGCGACTCGCCGGCTCGGCGCTGTCCGATGCGGGCGCGGACGAGGTGGGGGGCGTGCTCGCCACCTCCGACGCCGCGACCCTGGCCGATGATCTGGTACTCGCGCTGTCGGCGATGCGCGCCGGCGCCGCCGAGCGCGGCGGCCCGCTGCCGGCGGCCGCGCCGTCGACGGTGCGTCGGCAGGTGAGCACCGCGCTGTCCGGGGATCCGCTCCCGACCGACGGTGTCGGCGCGGGATCGGCGCTGCGTGACCTGTGCCGGCTCGCCGGCTGGGGAGCCGCCGATGCGGGCGACGCCCGCTGCGCAGGGCACCTGCACACCCCGCCTTTGTCGGTGGCCGTGGCCGCCGACACCGTGGCCGCCTGCCTCAACCAGTCGCTGGACTCCTGGGACCAGGCGCCGGCGATGACCGGGCTCGAGGACGAGGTCGTCCGCGCGCTCGGCGCCCTCGTCTACGGGCCCGCCGCGCTGACCAGCGGCGTGGTCACCACCGGGGGCACCGAAAGCAACCTGATGGGACTGCTGCTGGCACGCGCCGACGTCGCCCGCCGGGTCTGGGGCGTCGACGTCATGCGCACCGGGCTCGCGGCGGCGCCCGACCACCTGCGGATCTACTGCAGCGAGGTCGCGCACTTCTCCACCCAGCGGATGGCCGGCCTGCTCGGTCTGGGTGAGGACTGCGTGCGCACGATCCCGGTCGACGAGCGGCACCGCATGCGCGTCGACGCGCTGCAAGCGGCCATGCTGGCCGAGCCGAACACCGATCCGCTGGCCGTCGTCGCCACCGCGGGTACGACCGACGCCGGCGCCGTCGACCCGCTGCCGGAGATCGCCGCGGTGGCCCGTGAGCACGGCTGCTGGCTGCATGTCGACGCGGCCTACGGCGGCGGGGCGCTGTTCTCCCACCGGCTGGCGCCGCTGCTGGAGGGCATGGAGCTGGCCGACTCGGTCGCACTCGACCTGCACAAGCTTGGCTGGCAGCCGACGGCGGCCGGGGTGTTCCTCGCTCGCGGAGCGCAGGCCCTGTCCCCACTGGCCCGCCAGGTGGCGTACCTGAACACGGTCGACGACGAGGAGGCCGGCTACACCAGCCTGCTCGGGCGTTCCATCCGGACGACGCGACGGCCCGACGTACTCAAGATCGCGGTCACCCTGCGCGCCCTCGGTCGCACCGGACTCGGGGACCTGGTCGACCGCTGCCACGAGCTGGCCCGCTACGCCGCCGAGCAGGTCGACGGGTACGGCGCGCTCGAGCGCGCGCTGCCGGTCACGCTCACCTCGGTCGTGTTCCGCTACGCCGACACCGAGCACACCGGGCACACCGACGCCGTCAACGCCCGCATCCGGCGCGAGCTGCTGGGGTCGGGCCGCGCGGTGGTGGGGCGGTGCGAGATCGACGGACAGGTCTGGCTCAAGCTCACCCTGCTCAACCCCGAGGCGGGACCCGCCGATGTGCAGGCTCTGCTCGACCTGGTTGCGCAGACCGGCGCCCGGATCGCCGGGGAGCTGGCGTGAGCACCGCGACGTACGACGTGGTCGGGATCGGCATCGGCCCGTTCAACCTGTCGCTGGCGGCGCTGGCTGACGAGGTCGACGACCTCGACGTCCTGTTCCTCGACGACAAGCCGGAGTTCACCTGGCACTCGGGGATGCTGCTCGACGGCACCACGCTGCAGGTGCCCTTCCTCGCCGACCTGGTGACGCTGGCCGACCCCACTAACCGGTGGAGCTTCCTGTCGTACCTGCGCGCACACGAGCGGCTGTTCCCGTTCTACTTCTTCGAGCGGTTCGAGGTGCCGCGGCGCGAGTACGACCACTACTGCCGCTGGGTCGCGTCCTCGTTGCCGTCCTGCCGGTTCGGCGCCCGCGTGCAGCGGGTCGACTGGAACGGGTCGGCCTACACGGTGACGTACACCGACCAGAACAGCGGACGCAGCGTCGAGGTCGTCGCCCGCAACGTCGTGCTGGGCATCGGGACGGCACCGCGCACTCCGTCGGCCTTCGACGGTGTGCTCGGCAAGCGCGTCTTCCACTCCGCGGACTACCGGCACAACGCCGCCGCACTCGACGGTGCGCGCGACGTGACCGTGGTCGGGTCGGGTCAGTCCGGCGCCGAGGTGTTCCTCGACCTGTTGCGACAGCAGCCCGAGACCGGCACCCGTCTGCGGTGGCTGACGCGGTCGCCGGCGTTCGCGCCGATGGAGTACTCCAAGATCGGGCTGGAGCACTTCACCCCCGACTACACCCGCTACTTCCGCGGCCTGCCTGAGGGCACGCGCGACGCGCTGTACCCCGCGCAATGGCAGCTGTACAAGGGGATCAGCGCCGAGACGATCGCCGAGATCTATGACGTGCTCTACGAACGCAGCGTCGCGGGGGCGCGGCCGCCGGTGACTCTGTCGCCGAACATCGCTGTACGCGCTGCCGAACCACGTGGCGAGGGCTTCCGGCTGACGTGCGACGAGGTGCTGCAGGAGCGCGAGCACGTCGTCGACACCGACGCGGTCGTGCTCGCGACCGGGTACCGGGCGCGGCCGCCGGAGGTGCTCGACCCGCTCGGAGACAGGATCCGCACCGACCCCGCGGGCCGGCTCCAGGTGGACGCCGACTACCGCGTCGCGACCAGCCCCGACATCGACGCCGGGCTGTACGTGCAGAACGCCGAGCTGCACACCCATGGCGTCGGCACACCCGACCTCGGTCTCGGTGCCTGGCGGGCGGCGACGATCCTCAACTCCGTCGCCGGGCGCAGCGTGCACCCGTTGCCAGAGCGCACCGCGTTCACGTCCTTCGGCGTTGCATGAGTGCGACGACCCACGCACCACCACGCGGCACCGACCGCACCGCCGGTGCGGTCGGCACCCGGCCCGGCCGGGCGGGGCCCGGCGCAGGTGCCGGGCCGCCGCGGCTTGGCACGCCGCGCGCGCCACACGCCCGCACGGTGCTGCTGCTGGTGGTCGGGCTGCACCTGGTCGCCGAGACGGCGCTGACGCCGTTCCTGCCCCAGCTGTTCCGCACCCTGTTCGGCGTGGACGACCTGACCGCGACCGGGACGTTCCTGTGGGTGTGCCGGGTGGCCGGCTGCCTGGCGTTCCCGCTCTGGGGGCTGGCGGCCCGCCGCTGGCCGGCCGAGCGCCTGGTGCTGACCGGCCTGTGCGCGTCGACGGTGATCTACGCCGCGATGGTCCTCGCTCCCGACTACGCCACGTTCACCGCGCTGTCGGCGGCCGTGGTCGCGACCAACGCCGCGCTGCTGCTGGCCTACCCCGCGCTGATCTCGTCCTACGAGCGCGGCCATCACGACGACGGGGCGGGGGGAGCCGAGTCGCCGGGCCGGCAGCGGTTGCGCGGCATCCGCGCCTACGTCGCGGTCTTCCACGGCGCGGTCGTGGTCTCCACCGTCGTCGGTGCCGCGGTGATGGCGCTGCCCAGCCCGCGCTGGGGGCTCCTCGTCTTCGTGCTGCTCGGTGCCACGCTGGCGGTGCTCTGCCGTCGCGCGCTGCGCGGCGTCGACCACGTCCGCTCGCCCGGCCGCGCCGCCACGCCGGCGGAACCGGAGGCGCCGCCGGCGCCCGTCGCGCCGGGTGTCCCGACGGCGCCTACGCAGACACGGCCGGCCGTCCGGATCCGGCCGCGACACGTGGTGGCCGTCGCTGCGCTGGCGGTCGTCTTCGAGATCGCGACCAACGTCGTGCGCCCGTTCTTCACCGAGTACGCCGCGACCGGCGGGCTGGGCACGACGGCGGGCGCGGCGCAGTTCCTGGTTGCGAGCCTGGCCGCGCTGGCGGTGCTGCCGCTGGCCGAGCCCGCCTGCCGGTTGCTGGGCAGGTGGCTGCTGCCGGCCGGCTTCCTGCTCGCGGCCGCCGGGCTGCTCTGGCAGTGCCTCGGCCCGGACCTGGTCACGCTCACCGCCGGCCGGATCGTGTTCGGCGTCGGCCTCGGGCTCGGTCACGTCGCGCTGGACCTGCGGATGTTCGGCGCGACCGGCACGGCCGCGCCCGCGTACGCCGCGGTCCAGACCGCGCGGATCGGCGGGCTGTTCGTCAGCCCGGTGCTGGCCACCCTCGCCGCCACCGCCGACCTCGTCCTGCCCCTGGTGCTGGGCGCCGTGCTCTACGTGCTCGGCGCAGTGCTCGCACCGTGTCTCACCCCTCACCATCCCCATCGCAAGGAGGCGTCCCGACCATGGCCGTGACCGTAGACGAGCAGCCGACTCGAGCCCGGCCACCGCGAGACCGCGACCCGGCCACGATCGCCGACGCGTTCGCGACCGGCACGTTGCTGCGTTGCTGGGTGCGCGAGGGCGGCGATGCCCGACGGGTCGGCGACGACCTCGTGCTCGACCTCGCCGCCAGCGGCACCACGCTGGTCGCGCCGATCACGTACTGGTCCGCCTGCGGCTGTCACCAGTTCGGGCAGGCGCGGCTCGGCACCGGAACGCCGGCCGACGCCAC
>DATMEB010000272.1:0-17944 GCA_035557095.1 Nocardioidaceae bacterium
CATCAACTCCTACAAGCGCTACCAGCCCGGCTCGTTCGCGCCCACGGCGCTGCGCTGGGGAAGCGACAACCGCACCTGCTCGCTGCGCGTGGTCGGCCACGGGCAGGGCATGCGGGTGGAAAACCGGGTGCCGGGCGCGGACGTCAACCCGTACCTCGCGATCGCAGGCATGGTCGCGGGGGTGCTGCACGGCATCGAGCACGAACTGCCGCTGGAGCGGGAGTTCTCCGGCAACGCGTACGGCGACGATTCCGCGCCCCGCGTGCCGACGACCCTGCGCGAGGCAGCCGAGCTGTGGGAAGGCTCGTCCGTGGCCCGGGCGGCCTTCGGCGACGAGGTCGTCGCGCACTACGCCAACTACGCCCGGGTGGAGCTGGCCGCGTTCGACGCCGCGGTCACCGACTGGGAGCTGCGTCGAGGGTTCGAGAGGTTGTGAGATGACGGACGTGGTCAACCCGGCGACGGCCCTCGTGATCGACACCGTGCCGGCGACGACGCGCGAGGAGACCGACACCGCGATCGAGCGCTCGAGGGGGGCGTTCGAGTCGTGGCGCGCCGTCGCGCCGGGCGACCGGGCCCGTCTGCTGCGCCGCTTCGCCGCGGAGATCGACGCGCACCGCGAGGAGCTGGCGCAGCTCGAGGTGCGCAACTCGGGTCACACCATCGGCAACGCGCGGTGGGAGGCCGGCAACGTCCGCGACGTGGTCGACTACTACGCGGGCGCGCCGGAACGCCTGACCGGCCACCAGATCCCGGTCGCGGGCGGGCTCGACGTCACGTTCCACGAGCCGCTCGGCGTGGTCGGGGTGATCGTCCCGTGGAACTTCCCGATGCCGATCGCCGGCTGGGGCTTCGCGCCCGCGCTGGCCGCCGGCAATACCGTCGTGCTCAAGCCGGCGGAGCTGACCCCGCTGACCGCGATCCGCCTCGGGGAGCTGGCCCTTGAGGCCGGGCTGCCCGAGCACGTCCTCACCATCCTCCCCGGCAAGGGGTCGGTCGTCGGCGAGCGGTTCGTCACCCACCCGGCGGTCCGCAAGGTGTGCTTCACCGGGTCCACGGCGGTCGGCAAGCGGATCATGGCGGGCTGCGCCGAGCAGGTCAAGCGGGTCACCCTCGAGCCCGGTGGGAAGAGCGCCAACATCGTGTTCGCCGACGCCGACCTGACCGCGGCCGCTGCTGCGGCGCCGTACGCCGTGTTCGACAACGCCGGGCAGGACTGCTGCGCGCGGTCGCGGATCCTGGTGCAGCGCAGCGTGTTCGACCGGTTCATGGAGCTGCTCGAACCGGCCGTGAAGGCGGTCAGCGTCGGCGACCCGGCCGACGCCGACACCGAGATGGGGCCGCTGATCTCGGCCGAGCACCGCAGTCGCGTGGCGTCGTACGTCCCGGACGACGCGCCGGTCGCCTTCCGTGGCGAGGCTCCGTCGGGGTCCGGGTTCTGGTTCCCGCCCACCGTGCTCGTGCCGCCGGGCCATGACGACGCGGCCTTCACCGACGAGGTCTTCGGCCCAGTGGTCTCGGTCGTGCCGTTCGAGGACGAGGCCGACGCGGTGTGGATCGCCAACGACACGGTGTACGGCCTGTCCGGGTCGATCTGGACCAGCGACGTCGGTCGCGCGTTCCGCGTCGCCCGCGGTGTCGAGGCGGGCAACCTCTCGGTCAACTCGCATGCCTCGGTGCGCTACAGCACGCCGTTCGGCGGGTTCAAGCAGTCCGGTCTCGGACGCGAGCTCGGGCCCGACGCCGTCGACGCGTTCACCGAGACCAAGAACGTGTTCATCGCCACCTGATCGCCACTGAAGGAGTCTCCGTGTCCGAGCACAGCTGCCGTCGTCTCGAAGGCAGGGCCGCCGTCGTCACCGGCGGTGCCAGCGGCATCGGCCTGGCCAGCGCCCGGCGGTTCGCCTCCGAGGGTGCCAACGTCGTCGTGGCCGACGTCGACGCCGATGCCGGCAAGGCCGCCGCCGACGAGGTCGACGGCCTGTTCGTACAGGTCGACGTGACCAGCGAGTCCGACATCGAGGACGCGTTCCGCCAGACGTACGAGACCTTCGGGCGCATCGACGTCGCGTTCAACAACGCCGGCATCTCGCCCCCCGACGACGGCTCGATCCTCGACACCGGGCTCGAGACGTGGCAGCGGGTGCAGGAGGTCAACCTCACCTCGGTCTACCACTGCTGCAAGCACGTGCTGCCGTACATGCAGCAGCAGGGCAGCGGCTCGATCATCAACACCGCGTCGTTCGTGGCCGTGATGGGAGCCGCGACCTCGCAGATCTCCTACAGCGCATCCAAGGGCGGGGTGCTGGCGATGACGCGCGAGCTGGGTGTGCAGTTCGCCCGCGAGGGCATTCGGGTCAACGCCCTGTGCCCCGGCCCGGTCAACACCCCGCTGCTCAAGGAGCTGTTCGCCAAGGACCCCGAGCGCGCGCAGCGTCGGCTGGTGCACGTGCCGCTGGGCCGCTTCGCCGAGCCCGAGGAGCTGGCCTCGGCGGTGGCGTTCCTGGCCAGCGACGACGCCTCCTTCGTCACCGCCTCGACGTTCCTCGTCGACGGCGGGATCTCCGGGGCCTACGTGACACCGCTGTGAGGACCCAGCCGCTCGCCTCCCGGGTCGACGAGGCTCTGTTCCGCCCCGTCCGGGCCGGTAACGCGTTCGAGGAGACGGTCGAGCGGCTGCTGCAGGCGATCAAGCTCGGGGTGGTCGAGCCGGGAGAGCGGCTGCCCTCCGAGCGCGACCTCGCCGGCCGGTTCAACGTCAGCCGCGTGACGCTGCGGGAGGCGATCAAGGCGCTGCAGGACGCGGGGTATGTCGAGTCCCGGCGCGGGCGTTACGGCGGGACTTTCGTGCAGGAGCAGTTGCCCAAGCGCGCGCGGGCCTCGGTACGCCGGCTCGCCCGCGAGATGGCCACCGGCCTCGACGACGCGCTGGTGTTCCGGCGCGTGCTGGAGGTCGGGGCGGTCGAGGCGGCGGCGATGCGCGTGCTCGACGACTACGAGCGCGCGCACCTCACGCAACGACTCGATCAGTGCACCCAGTCGGGCCTGACCGACTACCGGCGGATGGACTCACGGCTGCACCTGGCGATGGCCGAGCTGACTCTGTCGCCGTCGCTGACGTCGGCGATGGCCGAGGTGCGCATGCGGCTCAACGGGCTTCTCGACGCGATCCCGCTGCTGGAGCGCAACCTCGTGCACTCGAACAAGCAGCACGCCGAGATCGTCGACGCGATCCTGCAGCACGACCCCGACGGCGCACGCGAGGCGATGAGCGAGCACCTCTCCGGCACCGCCGCCCTGCTCCGCGGGTTCCTGGCCTGACACCGGCGGTCGGCGGCCGGCTGTGCGTCTTGCGTGCGGTCAGCCCGCCGTGAGCAGCAGGACCGCGGCGGCCGAACCGGCAAGACCCGCGACCTGTCGCCCGCCGAGCCGTTCGCGCAGCACGGTGATCCCGAGCAGCACCGGGATCGCGGGGTACAAAGAGGAGAGCACGACCGCCACCGTCACCAGCTGCTCACGCGTGGCCAGGAGATAGCACACGAGCGCGAGCGCCGCGACCGCGCCGTTGACGCCGGCGGCCGCCGTCAGGCCGGGCGAGAGCCGGAGCCGCGAACCCGACGACGAGGCCAGCACGAGGATCACCAACGTGGCCGTGAGGCGGCCGGCGACGACCGGCCAGATCCCGGCCCCGTGACCGGCCTGGGCGAGGGCGACGTACTGCAGCGCGATGCCGGCGCTCGCGGTCAGACCCTCGACCGTCGCGGTGGTCGTGGCACCATGCTCGCCCCCGTGGGACCGCCCGCCCGGCTGGGCGACGAGCCACAGCGCCGGTGCGGCGAGCGCGATGCCGAGCCACGACCACGGGGAGGGCCGCTCGCCGAGCAGGGCGACCCCTACCAGCACCGGTAGTGCGAGGCCGCCGACGGCGCTGACCGGGACCACCACGCTCATCGCCCCGTGGCTGAGCCCCCGGTAGAGGTAGACCATGCCGACCCCGGTGCCGACACCGGACAGCGCGCCCCAGGCCAGGTCGGACGCGCCGACGTCGCCGGCAGGCACCAGCGGTGCGACGGCCAGCATGAGCACGAACCCGATGGCCTGGCCGGCCAGCGCCACGGCGACGCCGTTGGCGCGACGCGAGAGCAGACCGCCGGCGAAGTCGGCGACGCCGTAGCAGAGCGCCGACGCCAGGGCGAGGACGGCGCCCACCGGTCAGTGTCGCTGCAGCCGTTCGGCCTCGCCGACTGGGCAGGTCGCGCTCCCGGTGGTGCAGCTCGGCCGGTCGCACAGGCGGCACATCAGCTCGTTGTCGCCGACCTCGTCGTACAGCCGTGCCAACAGCTTGGCCAGCAGCCCGGCGAGCGCCTCCTGGTCCTGCTCGTCGAGTGCCGAGACCGCCTCGGTCAGCGGGCCCTCACGGGCGTCGAGCAGGCGACGCGCACTACGTCGTCCGGCCTGGGTCGGCTCGACGGTGACCGCGCGTCCGATGCCCGGGCGACGGCGCACGAGTCGGTTCGCCTCCATCGAGTCGACCATGCGGGCGGCCGCTGACTGGCTCAGGCCCACCCGCCGGCCGAGCTCGGTGACGCTCAGGCCGGGGGAGGCCGAGAGGACGACCAGAGCCGCGGCGCTGCTGGCGCTCACGCCGGCCGCGCGGGTGGCGTCGCCGAGCGACAGGTCTGTCACCGCCAGCGCGGTGGCGCCGAGTAGGTTCGCAGTGCGCGTTGTATCATGCATGACTCATGCATAACATGAGTCATGCATGACAGACAACCCTCCCGGCGTCGCGACGGCGGGCGAGGCGTACGACCAGCAGTCCCGCAAGCACCGCGCCCACGGAGCCGAGTGTCTGGTCGCCCAGCGTGTCCTCGTAGGCGGTCGCGAGCTCGGTGCCGTGGCGGATGAACGTGTACCACTCGCCGAGCTCCCACGCGAGAGCGAGGAGCGAGCCGGAGCCGACGACGACGAGCCCGAGCGCCCATGGCGGCGAGATCGTGGTGCGGAGCAGGAGTACGCCGATGCCGCAGCAGAGCAGGAACCAGTTGACCAGGTGGTTGGCGTCGTCCCACCACGCGATCGTGTCGTAGAGGTTCAGCGTGTTGCCGGTGACGTCGATGAGGAACGGCGCCATGACCAGCGCGAACCCGCTCCAGGGAACCGCCGAGGTCAGCGGCTCGCGTCGCAGCCGGCGTACGAGTGCCCAGAGCGCGGGCACGAGCAGCATGAGCAGCGGGTAGGCCACCAGGCGAGCGCCGAAGCCCTTGCCGGCGAACTGTGGGAGCCCGCTGGCCAGGGTCGCGACGAGCAGCTGTGTCACCGTGGCGACGAACACCGCCACGGTGACCCAGAAGGCCTTCGGCACGGTGGTGCGGGCGGCGTCGTCGGGCATGCCCTCAGTCTCGCCGATGCACTCCGAGGCCGGGTGCGAACTACTCGGGCAGTCTCGGCGCGAAGAGCTGCGTCACACCCGGCGCCGCAGCGCCCGCATCGACAACGGCGCGAACACCACGATGATCCCTGCTGCCCAGATCAGCGAGATCATCGCCGGCTGGGCGACCGGGCCGCCGGTCAAAAGCCCGCGGGTCGCGTCGGCCAGGATCGAGACCGGGTTGACGTCGACCACCGCCTGCAGCCAGCCCGGCATCGTCTCCTCCTGCACGAACACGTTGCTCACGAACGTCACCGGGAACAGCGCGGTGAAGCCGAACAGCTGCACGTGCTCGGGGTCCTTCGCGAGCACACCCACCAGCACCGAGATCCAGGAGAACGCCAGCGCGAAGACCAGCAGCAGCGCGGCCGCCGCGAGCACCTCCGGGAACGACGTCGTGACACGGAACCCGAGGATCGCGCCGACTCCGAGCAGCAGCACGATCGACCAGGCCTGCTTCACCATGTCGGCGGAGATCCGGCCGGCCATCGGCGCCCACCGGGCCAGCGGCAGCGACCGCAGCCGGTCGAAGACGCCCTTGGTGATGTCGGTGTTGAGCCCCATCCCGACGTACATCGTCACGAACAGCATGTTCATCACGATGATCCCGGGGAGCGCGAAGGTCAGGTAGTCGCCGGTCGACCCCGCGATCGCCCCGCCGAACACGTAGGTGAACATGACCAGGAACATGATCGGCTGGAAGCTGTAGTCGCCGAGCTCCCAGGGGTTGTGGCGGATCTGCACCAGCGTGCGCCAGGCCAGGGTCGCGCTCTGCCGCAGCCCCTCGATCGGGCCGATGCTCGGACGCGGGTCGGAGGTCAGCGGCGCCACGGTCGTCAGGGCGGTCATGCGGGGACACCTTCCATGTCTTCGGTCTCCCCGCTCTCCTCGGCCGGGTGCCCGGTCAGGGAGAGGAAGACCTCGTTGAGGCTGGAGTTGCGCAGGTTCAGCTCGGTGATCACGACCCCGGCGTCGTCCAGCCGGCGTACGACGGCGGGGAGCAGCGCGGTGTCGGTCACGCAGGCGGTCACGAGCTGGCCTTGGAGCTCCGGCTCGACACCGGCGAGGTCGCGGACCACCGCGAGCACGGTGGCCAGGTCGCTCTCCTCGGCAGGGCGGACGGCCAGCGACTGCCCGCCGGTCTTGGCCTTGAGCTGGGCCGGCGTCCCGGTCTCGATCACGCGTCCGTGGTCGATGACCGCGATCTCGTCGGCGAGCTCGTCGGCCTCCTCCAGGTACTGCGTGGTGAGCAGCACGGTGACGCCGCCGGCCACCAGACGGCGGACCAGTGCCCACAGGTCCAGACGTGCCCTCGGGTCGAGCCCGGTGGTGGGCTCGTCGAGGTAGAGCAGGGTCGGCCGGCCGACCAGGCTCGCCGCCAGGTCGAGGCGGCGGCGCATGCCACCGGAGTACGTCTTCGCCGCGCGGCCGGCGGCGTCGGTCAGCCCGAAGCTCTCGAGCAGCTCGCGCGCCCGCTGCTTGGCCTGCTGGCGGGGTACGCCGAGGAGGCGGCCGATCAGCAGGAGGTTCTCCGAGCCGGTGAGGTTCTCGTCCACCGAGGCGTACTGCCCGGTCATGCCGATCAGCTGGCGCACCTGATGGGCGTCGCGGACCACGTCGTACCCGCCGACGGTGGCGTGCCCGGAGTCCGGGCGCAGCAGCGTGGCCAGCACCCGCACCGCGGTGGTCTTGCCGGCGCCGTTCGGACCGAGCATCCCGAGCACCCTGCCCGGCTCGACCGACAGGTCGATGCCGTCGAGCGCGGTCGTCTCACCGAAGCGCTTGACCAGCCCTTCGGCATGGATCGCGTGGTTCATCAGAGTCCGTCCTTCTTCCGGGGTCGCCGTCTGAACGTAGAACTTCAACAAAACTTCAGGTCAAGGGATCGCCTGACCTGGTCGGGGGCGCCCGGCCGGCGCCTCGTTCGACACTGCCAGCGGTGAGCGTCCTCGTCCACGCGTTTTCTGCGACCCTCCGCCTCTAGAGACCCCCGGCGTGCCCGGAACTCATCGGCGTGCTGCAGGCTTCTCCCGAAGGGAGTCACCGATGCCGCAGGACCAGGCCGTCGCAGTCGAGCAGTGGCTGGCGAGGCTCGATCCGCCGACGCGAACCGAGGTCGAGCAGGTCGAGCAGGTCGTCACCGCGGCCGACCCGCGGGTGCAACGGGCGGTGAAGTGGGGGCGTCTGACGTACTCCCTCGAGGGCAACTGGCACCACTGGCTGTGCGCTGTCGCGGTGTCGAAGAGGTCGAGGCGGCTCGTCTTCCACAAGGGGGCCCTGTTGGAGGACCGTTCCGGGCTGCTGGACGGCGACGGTCGGTACGTGCGCGAGATCCCGCTGGTGGTGGCGCTGCGGCAGGGCGACGGCGTGGCCGACCTGGTGCGCAGCGCGATCCGGCACGAGACAGACATGTTGGACTGAGGAGGGCCGGGTCATGTGTGACGACACCCGTAGGCCTGTCGGCGTCGCGCCGCCGTGGACCCACGGCTTTACCCGCAGGCTTCGTGACCGGTGGGGACCGGACTCGTTGAGCACGGGCATGGGAGCGGGTCATTCACGGGGTCACGCATGAGCGTCGGCACCCCCACGAGCGGATCCGCCGGGCTTCTCCAGCGGCGGCTGCCGCCGCACCCGTCGAGTGCGGGCGAGGCGCGCCGGATGGTGGGGCGCCTGCTGGCCGAGTCCGGCCGCGAGGACCTCGCCGACACCGGGCAGCTGCTGGTGAGCGAGGTGGTCACCAACGCCCTGGTCTACGCGGCCACGCCGATCGACGTGTGCGTGCAGGCCGACGAGGACGGCATCCTGGTCCAGGTCGGCGACGGCAGCCGGCACTGGCCCGAACCTCGCAGCTACGGGCTCACCGCGCACACCGGTCGCGGGCTGGCGATGCTGGAGGACATGTCCAGCGCCTGGGGCGTCGTACCCGCCGTCGGCGGCAAGACGGTGTGGTTCCACCTCTCGTTCCGGTCCCCCGTCGGGGAGGAGCCCGAGCAGGTCCAGCCCGAGGAGGTCCAGCCCGAGGAGGAAGGACCGCAGCAGGCCGTGACCGGTCCGAGGGTGACGGTCGACGTCGAGCTGCTCAACGTCCCGCTGCTGCTGCACGGCGCCTGGCGGCAGCACGCCGAGGCGATGCTGCGCGAGTACCTGCTGACCAGCCTCGACCTGCACCTCGACGACGACCCGCTGGCCGTGCATGCTGACGCCATCGACGCCGCCGCGGTGCTCGCCGAGCACATCCCCGAGCCCACCGTGGGCGGCCGTCCCGAGCAGGTGCTGGAGCGCGCCGCCGAGCCGCGGGTGTCGGCCGACAGCGTCCTGGTCCCGGTGCCGGTGTCGTCGGTGCCCCACTTCCACACGCTGGACGAGACCCTGGAGGCGGCCTTCGGCCTGGCCGAGGAGGGCCGGCTCCTGAACCCGCCGTTGCAGCCGGAGCTACGTTCCCTGCGACGGTGGATGTGCTCGCAGGTCCAGGACCAGAGCCGAGGAGCGACCCCGGTTGCCTGGGAGTGCGGGGGCGATGCAGGGCCCGTTTCCAGCCGGGCGCTGGTCTGGGACGCCACGCCGATCACCCGGTCGGCGGTGGCGATGGTGGCCGCGGACGACACCAACCGCATCATCGCGGTCAGCGCGCCGGCGCTGAGGCTCCTCGGCTACGACTCGGCTGAGCAGCTGGTCGAGCACCGGCTCATCACGCTGATCCCCGAGCGCTACCGGCAGGCGCACATCGCCGGCTTCACGATGCAGCAGCTGACAGGGCACGGTCCGCTGATCGACAACGCCGTCCGGGTGCCCGCGCTGCGCGGCGACGGCAGCGAGGTCTGGGTCGAGCTGTACATCGAGCGGCGGCGCGCACGGCACGGCAGGCTCGTCTACGTCGCGACGCTGCGCAGCCCCGTCAGCTGACGCCCAACAGCCGTCGTCGCGGACGCTACGGCGCCGGTGCCTCCTGCGCGGCCACGTTCTCGGCCGCGGGCAGGCAGATGCGCATCGTGGTGCCCACGCCTTTCCCCGAGGACACCTCGATCCTGCCGCCGTGGGCGACGACGATGCTGTGCGCGATGGCCAGGCCGAGCCCGGCGCCCTGGTTCTCGCGGACGTCGGCGGTGCCGTGTGCGCGGTGGAACCGCTCGAAGATCAGCGGCACCTCCTCGGCGGCGATGCCCGGTCCGCGGTCACGCACCTCGATGACCAGCTCGTCCTGGCTGACGTAGGAGCTGACGTGCACGGGCTCGCCCGGCGGGCTGTACGCCGTCGCGTTGTCGACCAGCACCAGCACGGCCTGCTCCACCCGGCCACGGTCGATCCGGATCTCGCAGTCGGCCTTCAGCGAGGTCGTGAAGTCGGCACCGTGCTGGCGTGCGAGCACCTCTGCCCGGGTGGCCAGCTCGGCCAGCCAGGGCTCGGTCGCAACTGTCCGCAGGTCGAGCTGGAGCATGTCCGCCTGCGACCGGGCGAGGAACAGCAAATCGTCGACCAGCCCTGACAGCCGGGTGGACTCGCTCACGATGTCGAGGAACAGATCGGCGACCGGCTCCTGCCGGTAGGTCGCCAGCCCCAGCTCGGCGTTGCCGCGCAGCACGGTCAGCGGGGTCCGCAGCTCGTGCGACACGTCGGCGATGAAGTCGGCCTTCTCCTGCAGGCTGCGGCTGAGGTCGTGGGCGACGTGCTGCTGTGCGGCGTACAGGTCCTGCAGCATCCGCAGGATGCGCACGGTGGTGTACGCCAGTGCCGCGCCGACCAGCACGATCCCTGCCAGCACGGCGGTCAGCGTGAGCGCGGCGCTGCGGTTCTCCCGCTCCACCTGGGCGAACGCCTGCGCGGCCAGCTGCTCCCCGAGCTTGTCGAGCTCCTGCGCGGCGGAGGACAGCCGGTCGAGCCGCACGAGCCCGGTGTCGCTGGCGCGCAGGAACCCCGCCCGGTCGGTGTCGTAGGCCTGGACGGCCGGCCAGAACCCGGCGTAGTACTCCCGCGCGACAGCCCGCAGGGCATCGGGCTGCGGGGCCTGCGGGTCGCGGACACCGAGCCGCTCGAGCGCCCCGATCCGCTGCATCAGCAGCGTGTACGCCCCGAGGAACTCCGACTCCCCGTGCCGCGACGGCCCCGAGAACAGCAGGTTGCGGTGGTAGTGGCGCATGTCGAGGACCGCCACCCGCAGGTCGTCGGCGTGGTCCTCGAGCTCGATGTCGTAGCCGACCGCCTCCTCCGCCAGCTGGCTGACGTGCTGGTTGAACGTCAGCGCCACCAGGCCACCGGCGGTGGTGGCGACCAGGAGCCCGATCACGGAGACCAGCCCGACCCGCCATGGGTATCGTCGCACCGGACGGATGACCTGACGACCTGGACGAGTCATGGGGCGGTCACCGGCCGATCCAGCGGCGGAGGTCCGAGCACGCGGGGTCGGCATCCGGGCACCCGGCCCGGTGACGAGAAGGAGCGGGGCAGTCGCTGATGCGCATTCTCATCGTCGAGGACGACGAGGCCCTGGCCCGGATGCTGCAACGCGTCCTGGACGGCAGCGGTCACCCGACCGTGACCACCGCCGACGGCGAGTCCGGCGTCGAGCTGGCGACCGACCCGCTCACGACCCTGGTGATCCTCGACATCGGGCTGCCGAAGCTCGACGGGCGCCAGGTGCTGTTCCGCATCCGGGAGCAGCGGCCGACCCTGCCGGTGCTGATGCTCACCGCGCGCGACGGCACCGAGGACAAGGTCAGCGCGCTCGATGCCGGGGCCGACGACTACCTCACCAAGCCGTTCGCGGTCGACGAGCTGCTCGCGCGGGTCCGTTCGCTGGCCCGACGGGCCGAGCAGCATCAGGCGCCGGTGCTCGAGGTCGGCGACGTCAGTCTTGACCTGCTGCGCCGCCGCGCCCATCGCAGCGGGCGCCAGATCGAGCTCTCCGGCCGCGAGTGCGAGCTGCTGGAGTACTTCATGCGCCATCCCGACGAGGTCCTGTCCCGCGAGCAGATCCTGGCGACCGTCTGGTCGTACGACTTCGACCCGCGCTCCAACCTGGTCGCGGTCTACGTACGCGGCCTGCGCCGCAAGCTCGACCTGCACGGCCATCCGTCCCTCATCAGCTCCATCCGCAACGTCGGGTACCGGTTCGAGCCGGCCCCCCTGGAGCCCTCCTCAACATAACCCTCACTGTGCGCCTGGCCGGGCCGTCGGCGAGGTCTCGGCGAGGCTCGGCAGGGTGTCCGGGACGCTGCGTTCGATGTCGACCTCGACGAGGGCGCCGCGGCGGGCGACCTCGACGGTCGCCTCGGTCTCGCCCCGCACCAGCAGGAACGACCACTCGCCCCGCACGAACATCACGTCGGCCACGTCCCAGCCGTGGCGTACGAACGCACCCCGGTAGAACCGCTGCACCCGTGCCAGCGGGTCGGTCGTGAGGTAGTCGACGTCGGTCCCCACCACGCCCGCGGTCCCCCAGCGGTCGAAGTCGACCCGGACCGAGCCCGGGTAGCGCGGCAGCCCCGGCGTCTCCGCTCCGGGCACGTCTTCCTGGGGGAGCGTCGCGCGCACCGCCGCCCGCGCCGCCGCCTGGCTGCCGTCGCGGTCCGAGGTGTGCGCGCCTCCGGCCGTCGGCTTCGGCGCAGTCAGCCGTCCGGCCACGCAGCCGGCCACGACCAGCAGGACCGCCGCGACGGCCACGACTGCTACGACCACGGGTCTGCGTCCCTGGCCCTGCGGCTGCCCGCCGGGGCTGCTCACCGCGGGTCCACCAGCCCCCGCAGCACGCTTCGCACGTCGGCGACGCTCGGCCGCGCCGCCGGGTCGAGCGCGATGCAGCCCTCGAGCAGGGTCGCGAGCTCCGGCGGCACCCTGCGGCGGATCTGGGCCAGCCGCCGCCGTGGCGGGCCGGCTGGCAGGGCGCGGCCCTCGCCGTCCCAGGTGGCCTCGTCACCGAACGGCAGCCTGCCGGTCAGTCCTTCGACCATCGTCACGCCGAGCCCCCACACGTCGGCGGGCGCGCCGAGGTCGGCCCCGCGGGCCTGCTCCGGAGCCAGGTAGCCCCGGGTGCCCGCGCCGGGGCGGCCCGACCCGGGCCGTCCCGCCAGGCTGAGGTCGATCAGCGTGGCCTGCCCCGACGCGACCACGATGTTGGACGGCTTCACGTCGAGGTGCAGCCAGCCCTGGCGGTGCAGGTAGCCGAGCACCGAGCACAACTGGAGGCCGAGCATCGCCACGTCGCCGGCCTCCAGCCGCTGCTGCTCGACCAGCGCGGCCAGGGTCGCGCCCGGCAGGGTCTCCAGCACCATGCTCGGCAGTGGCTCGGCCGCGACCTCGTAGCAGCGGACCAGGTGCGGGTGAGTCATCGTCTGCAGCAGCGTTGCCTCCAGCAGCACGGCCTGGAGCACCTCCGGCTCGTCGGCACGGTCTGGGCGCACCTGCTTGACGACGCAGCGGCAGTCGCGTTCGTGGCTGTACACGTCGTAGGTGTCGACGCGCCGGCCGTGGTGCAGCAGCTGCACGACGTCGTAGCCGGGCAGGACGGCGGAGCCGGGGCCCAGGGTCTGCTCCGTCCGCGCCCTCATCGCGGCGCCTCCGATCCCGCGGGCTGCAGCCGGGTGGGCGTACCGCCGCTGCCGCTGCCGCCGTCGAGCAGGCGTCCGCGCTCCAGGTGCACGACGCGGTCGGCGAACTCCAGCACCACGGGGTCGTGGGTCATGACCACGATGGTGCGCGCCTGTGCCGCGGCCAGCAACGGCCGGAGCACGGCACGACTGGCCTCGGCGTCGAGGCCGGTGGTCGGCTCGTCGAGGACCAGGATCGGGCTGTCGCGCAGCAGCTCGCGGGCCAGCGAGATCCGCTGCCGCTGACCCCCGGACAGTGAGCGCCCGCGCTGGCCGACCCGGGTCTCGTAGCCCTGCGGGAGCGCCTCGATGAACCCGTCTGCCTGCGCCGCCCGAGCGGCCGCCTGCACGTCCCCGCGGCTCGCGGCCGGGCGGGCGAACGCGATGTTGTCGTGCACGCTGGCATCGAGCAGGAGGGTCTCCTGCAGGACCACGCCCACCGCGGCGCGCAGCGAGTCCAGGGTCACGTCGCGGACGTCGTGGCCGTCGATGCGTACGCCGCCGTCCGACGCGTCGAGCGTCCCGGTCAGCAGCCGGACCACCGTGGACTTGCCGGACCCGCTGGGGCCGACGACCGCCACCACCTCGCCGGCGTGGACCCGTAGCGACAGGTCGCTCACGGCGTCGCGGGCGGCCCCGGGATAGCGGGCGGTGACGGCGTCGAGCTCGAGGTCGCCGCGCGGGCGGGGCAGGTCGACCGCGCCGGCCCGCCGCGGCGGCGGCTGCTCGTCGAGGAGCTCGCAGAGCCGTTCGATGCCCGCTGTGGCGGAGTACATGCTCGGGATCAGGTCCGCCAGGTCACGGATGGGGCGGTAACACTGCGCGAGCAGGGCCAGGAACGCCAGCAGTCCGCCCAGGGTCAGCCGGTCGGTGGCCAGTGCCCAGACCCCCATCCCGACGACCACGAGCACGCCGACGAGCTCGGCCAGGTCGACCACGGGCAGGAAGACCGAGCGGACCCGGCTGGCGGCCAGCTCCGCCGAGGCGATCGCGGTGTTCTCGCGGTGGAACTTTCCGACGGCGTCGTCGTGCCGGTTGTAAGCCTGGACCAGCGGCGCGTTGGCGAGGTTCTCCTCCGCGACCGCGCCCAGGGTCCCCGACCTGCGGTGCTTCTCGCGCGACACGTCCTTCACGAACCGTGCGAACCGCGTGGAGACCCACCAGAACAGCGGGACCACGACGAGCGAGGCCAGCGCCAGCTCCCACTGCAGCCAGAACAGAGCGCCGACGAAGAACGCCAGCCGAACCACGGAGGAGATCCCGTCGGTCAGCTGCCCGATCATGAACCGCTCGACCGCGGCCACGTCGGCGGTGATGCGCGACAGCACGTCGCCGAGGGGCCGGCGCTCGTGGACGTGCAGTGGCAGTGTGAGCACATGCCGGAAGGTGTCGGTGCGCAGCCGGACGAGGAACCGCTGGGAGACCCAGGTGGAGAGGTAGTCGTCGGCGCCGGTGACGACTGCGCTCAGCAGGTTCAGCCCGACGTACGCCGCGGCGATCCACACCAGCGGCCCGAACTCCGCCGGGACCAGGACGTCGTCGACGACGCGCTGGAAGAGCAGCACCTCGAGCACCTCGATGGCCGGTGCCGCCGCCAGCAGGAGGAGGCCGAGCAGCAGCCAGCCGCGCAACGGGCGCAGCAGCGGCCAGAACCGTCGGACGACGGTGACCACGGACATCCCGGGAGCGTGCCCGACCAGGGCCGCGTCGTCGGGCTCGGGACGCAGCGACGCCAGCGCGCGGGCGAGGGCGCGCCGGCATGCTGCGCGGATGCCGTCGTGCGTCTGGGCGGGCCCGCCGGCGGGCCCGCCCAGACGACGGTTCGGACGCTTCACCGCATCCGCTCAGTTCGTGCGGCTGCGGCTGCGGTTACGGCGACGCCGCAGACGCCGGCGACGCCGGCGCCGACAGCGCGGGCCACAGCCGGAGTTGGTCCCTCGGGCCCTGGCCATCGTCGCCGGCTCCAGTGCAGCGAAGATGCTTGACCTGGCCATCGCTGCCTCCTCTCGTTCTCGTCCTCGGCTCCCTTTCGGGGGAACCGCTTGGACAGAACTCTGGGGACCGGCGATGAGGTCACCGTGAGGGCTGGGTGAAGGTCCGCTCACTCCTACGCAAATACAACTATTGGGTCGGAAAACGGGCGCAGCGCCATGGCGGATCTGTGCGCAGAAAGGGCGGCGTCCCGCCACCGATGGGGGGCCTCGGCGACGGGACGCCTAAGAGGGAGGCTGTCCCGGGCCAGCCTTTCTGCTCCCTCCTGCCCCGCAGTCTTGCGCACGCCTTCCGACGGCAAACCTGGGGGCCGGACGTTCATCGGCCCGGCGGGCATGACCTCGCTTACACCACCGGCGGTGCCGAGACGAGATGCTGCGCCAGATCGAAGGGGTTCGGGATCTGGCGCAGCATCTGGTCCTTGGGGGTGGGTGCGACGACGCGGCCTCGACGCTCAGTTGGGCTCGGGGCCCACCAGGGTGTCGACGATGAAGGCGCGCCAGGCGCCCTTGTAGTACTGGAAGCGCGTGGTGAGCGTCCCGTGCGCGCTGTCGGTCGGCGTGCACATGTCGTAGAGGCGCTCCTGGTAGCGCAACGAGCCTCGCGACCAGCTGCGCCAGCTCATCTGCGCGTCGTTGCCGGCCACCCGGCGGACGTAGCCCATCCGCTGGCCGACCGCCAGCTTGGCGTAGTCGGCGTTGCTCACACAGCCGGCGGCAGCGCGTGCGTCGTCAGCGGCGACTGCGTTGGTCGCGGGGACGGTCAGCGTGGCGGCGGTCAGCATCGCGACACTGAGCAGACGGCGAGAAGCAGGGGTCAGCAAGGTCGGCCTCCGGGGCGCATCAGGGTACGGCTGCTCGGAAGAGCGGTCGACACAGGCGGGGCTTACAAGGGTGGTTGCCAGACCGGGCCGTGCACCTACTCGCCTACCCACGCGCAGCCGTCGTCAACCACCCCGAATCCGGGGATTTGTGCTGCCCGGCGAATCTTTACGCAGCGGCGCGGTTCGGCGTCGGCGGCGCGGCCAGAACGGGGTCGTTAGGGTCGAACTGACCCGGCCTCCAGCCGACCGCGAACTGGGTCATCATGTCGTGGTCCTCGTGCGGCAGGTTGTGGCAATGCACCATGTAGCGGCCGCGGTGCGGACCGAACCTCATGGCCACCCGGACGGTCTCGTTCTCGCCGATGTAGGCGACGTCCTTGGGTCCGCGTTCGTAGTCGAACGGCGCCTGGCCGTTGCGGGACAGGATCTTGAAGTCGACCAGGTGGATGTGCAGCGGGTGGAACCATCCGCCGGACCGGTTCTCGATCTCCCAGACCTCGACGTCGCCGACGTCCGGGTCGGCGAACAGGTGCTGGAAGTCGCTGTTCACGATGTCGGTCCACGTCGTGCCGTTGATCGACCATCGGCCGTTCTTGCGTTCGAGCTGCATGTGCCTGGTGCGGGTGGCCATCGACTCGGTCAGGTTCATGACGTCGCTGCCGGCCAGCAGGTCCGGAACGTGGTTCCACGTCGCATCGCGCGGGGAGAACGGTTCATCGGTGACGTCGAAGGCCATCACCTTGTCGGTGTGGTCGTAGTCGATGTTGTTGGGGTTCGACAGGTTGCGCAGCACCACCCGTTGGCCCGGCCGGTACCGGCGGAAGTCGACCAGAACCTCGTAGCGTTCCGCGCCGGCGTGCCGCCACTGTGTGACCTCGTGCGAGCGGGGCATCAGGCCGCCGTCGGTGCCCACGATCGTGACGGGATCGCCGCTGTCCAGGGCGAAGCGGTACGAGCGCGAGATCGACGCGTTGAGCACGCGGAAGCGGTACACCCGGCGCTTGACCTGCATCACCGGCCACGGGCGTCCGTTGACCAGGATGACGTCGCCCCACAGCCCCGAGTCGGAGTGGTCGTCGTACTCCAGGGAGCCGTCGGCGGCGAACATCGCGTCGACGACGGTCAGCGGAACGTCGTACTCGCCCTGCGGCAAGAGCTCGAGCTCGGGCTGGTCGTGCAGGTGGTACTGCGCGTACAGGCCGGAGTAGGCGTTGGTGGCGGTGTGGTGCACGCCGTGGTCGTGGTACCAGAGCGTTCTGGCCGGCTGGAAGTTCGGATAGTGGTAGGTCTTGGAGAACCCGGGTGGGGTGACGTCGTTGGCGTACCCGTCGTACTGAGGAAGTGACGCAGATCCGTGCAGGTGCACGGATGTGGCGCCTTCGTAGCCCAGCGTCGGGTGCGTTCGGGGCAGGAGGTTGTTCACGGTGAGCGTGGCCTCGCGCCCCTGGCGGACGTTGATCGTCGGTCCCGGTGCGCTGCCGTTGTAGCCCAGGATCGGTGTGCGCATCCCGGGGACGACACCTGCCGCCGCGAGGTGCTCGGTCACCGTGAAGTGGTCGGTCCAGATGCCGTCGGCGTTGCGTGTGCTCTTCCGGGGTCGCAGGACCGGAGGTCGCGCGAACGGCGTGGTGAAGGGTGCCGGCAGCCGTGCCGGGTCGAGTGCGCCTGCGGTCCGCGCGCCAAGGGCCGACCCCCATGGAAGCGCCGTCGCACCGACCGCGCTCAGCAGTCCCAGCCCCCCGGCCTTCAAGACATTCCTACGTGTCGCCTCCACGGCAATCCCTCCGTAGTCGCCCCTGTTTCGAGCGCTGCCCCGTTCAGTTGAAACAGCACGCACCGTGGGAGATTCCTCATCGGAGGCGTGGTTGGCGAAATGCCCCGACGGTGCTACGCGCCCTCGCCCGGATGGGTCATGCCTCCCCCAGATCCGTTGCGCACAAGGGGTTGCTTGGTGCTCCCACTTCGCGTCGCCGCGTTCAGGGGACGGGTGGGCTGTGGCCGGGTGGGGGTTGGGGGTGTTGGCCGGTCCAGCCCCAGGTGTGCTGGTGGTAGGGGCCTTGAGCCGGGCGGCAACCGCGGGGTCGAGCATGGCGTCCAGATGCGCCAGGTCACCGACCGCGG
>DATMEB010000273.1:0-4422 GCA_035557095.1 Nocardioidaceae bacterium
CCGGTGCGGTTGCCGGTCGTCTCGTCGGGCTGCGCGGTGAAGAACGCCGTGCGGTCGGAGATCCGCGCCGCCTGCTGCATGTTGTGCGTGACGATGATGATCGTGTACTCGTCGCGCAGCGACATCATCAGGTCCTCGATACGCGAGGTCGCGATGGGGTCCAGCGCCGAGCACGGCTCGTCCATCAGGATCACGTCCGGCTTGACGGCGATCGTGCGGGCGATGCACAGCCGCTGCTGCTGACCCCCGGACAGGCTGTACGCGCTGTCCTTGAGCTTGTCCTTGACCTCGTCCCACAGCGCGGCGCCGCGCAGCGCCTCCTCGACCACGTCGTTCATGCTGGCGACCTTCATCCCGGTCACCCGCGGCCCGTAGGCGATGTTGTCGTAGATGGACTTCGGGAACGGGTTCGGCTTCTGGAACACCATGCCGATACGCCGCCGCAGCTCGATCGGGTCGACGTTGCGGGCGTAGATGTTCACGCCGTGGTAGTTGATCTCGCCCTCGACACGCGCCTCGGGGATGAGGTCGTTCATCCGGTTCAGGCAGCGAAGAACCGTGCTCTTGCCGCAGCCCGACGGCCCGATCAGCGCGGTGATCTCGTGCTTGCCGAACGCGAGGTTCACGTTGTGAACCGCCTTGAAGCTGCCGTAGTACGCATCGAGCGCCAGGGCCTCCATCACCGGTTCAGGCTTGTCCGGAACCGCCCGGTCGGCGTCGGCGTGTGCGGCGGCGAGTGCCTGCGGCGTATGGCCGCGGGCCTGCGGTCGGGTCGACGTCGTGCCTACAGATGTCATCGATGCCTCACCAACGTCGTTGGAAGTGGTTGCGGATGTAGATGGCCAGCCCGTTCAGCAGCAGCACCATCGCCAGCAGCACGATGATGGCCGCGGCGGCCGCGGTCTTGTACTCGTCCTGCGACTCCGCCGCCATGTTGAAGATCTGGATCGGCAGTGCCGTGAACGCCGAGAGCAGGCCGTTGGGGTCGAACCGGACGCTGACCGCCACGCCGAGCAGCAACAGTGGCGCAGCTTCGCCGATAGCCCGGGACAGTGCGAGGATCGTGCCGGTCGAGATACCGGGGACCGCGGATGGCAGCACCTGCCGCCAGGACGTCTGCCACTGGGTGGCGCCGAGCGCCATCGACCCGTCGCGGATCTCGCGGGGTACGGCCCGGATCGCCTCCCGCGTGGTGATGATGATGACCGGCAGGATGAGCAGTGCCAGTGCGAGCGCGCCGCCGATCACCATGTCGGTCTGGATGGTGCCGGCCAGGCTCATGAACGCGACCGCGAGCATCCCGTAGATCACCGACGGGACCGCGGCGAGGTTCTGCAGGTTGAGCTCGATCAGCCGGTTGTACCAGCGGCGGCCGTCGGCGAACTCCTCCAGGTAGAGCGCAGCGGCGATCCCCAGCGGTACCGCGAGCAAGGCCGTGGTCGGCATCAGCCAGAGCGTCCCGAGCAGGCCGGCGCGGATGCCGGTCTCCTGCGGGAAGAGCGTCGAGTCGTACTCGGTGAACAGGTTGGCGTCGAGGCGCGGGGCGCCGTCGATCGCGGTCGTCACGATCAGCGTCAACAGGAACAGGATCGCCAGCGCCAGTGAGAGCCACAGCGCCACCAGGAACACCAGCGACAGCACGGTGCGGTCGCGGCTTCGTCCCGACGCGATCCTCGCAAACGACGGTGCGTCGCCCCGTTCGCTGACCTCGGAGTGGCGGTCGGTCTCGGTCGTCGTCATCAGTACGCCTCCCGGAGCCGCCGCACCAGCGCGATGCTGATGATGTTGATGACCAGCGTGATCGCGAACAGCAGCAGACCCACCGCGAACAGGGTGTTGTACGACAGTGAGCCGACCGCGCTCTCACCGGAGGCCGTGGCCGCGATGTAGCCGGTCATGGTCTGCATGCCCTCGGTGACGTCGGCGCTCAGGTTGGGCTGCGAGCCGGCGGCCAGCGCGACGATCATGGTCTCGCCGATCGCACGCGAGAGGCCGAGCACGATCGAGGCGGCGATCCCGGAGGTCGCGGCGGGGAACACCACCCGGAGCGTGGTCTGCATCCGGTTGGCCCCCATCGCCAGTGATCCCTGACGCAGCGCGTGCGGTACCGCACTCATCGCGTCCTCCGACAGAGACGCGACCGTGGGGATGATCATGATGCCGAGGACGATGCCGGCGGCGAGGGCGTTGGTGAAGTCGACGTTGATGCCCAGCCACCCGCGCAGCACGACCGGCGTGACGAACTGCAGCGCGAAGAAGCCGTAGACCACCGACGGCACACCGGCGAGCAGCTCGAGCACGGGCTTCAGCCTGCGGCGTACGCCTGCACTGGCGTACTCCGAGAGGTACATCGCGGCACCCAGTCCGAACGGCACGGCGACAGCCAGGCCGACTGCGGTCGTCATCAGCGTTCCGGCGACGAGCGGGATCACACCGTAGGCCTGCGGCGCGAGGTTGGGCCGCCAGCTGGTGCCGGTGAGGAAGTCGAGCACCGGAACCTGGCGGAAGAAGTCCATTGCCGGGATCGCCAGCGAGACCACGATCCCGATCGTGATCGCTATCGACAGCAGGGCCGCCAGGCGCAGGATGTTGACGATGACGATCTCGCCGGGGCGGACCCGGCGGCGCAGGTCCAGCGTGTCGCCGGGGCCGGCGGAATCGTGCTGAGACGTGTCGCGGGGGCCCGTCGGCGACGGGCCCCCGGACGTGGTGGTTGGACTCATGCGGGTTGCTGTCCGTGTCGGTTGCGAATGGCTCGGCGCCCCGGCTCAGCCGCCGAGACCGGAGAGTGCATCCTGGGTGGCCTGCTCCTGCTGCCCGTTGAGCTGGATGTACTTCGCCGCCTCGGTGATCTTCTGCAGGTTCTGCACGTAGAAGTCGACGTAGCTGGCCACCTGAGGCTTGTCGCTGTACGACTTCTCGTTGACGTAGATGAACAGCGGCCGAGCCAGCGGGGTGTACTCCCCGGACTGCGCGGTCTCCGCAGACGGGGCCACACAGCCGTTGCCGGAGTCGACCTCGAGCGCCTTCAGCTTGTCGGTGTTCTCCTCGTAGTAGGTGTAGCCGAAGTAGCCGAGGGCGCCGGGGGTGTTCGCGACTCCCTCGACCAGGACGTTGTCGTCCTCGGAGGCCTCGTAGTCGGCCCGGGAGACGCCTTCCTCACCGTTGATCTCCTCGGTGAAGTAGTCGAACGTGCCCGAGTCGGTGCCCGGCCCGAACAGCTTCAGCGGCATGTCGGGGAAGCTGGGGTCGACCTGCTTCCAGTTCGTGATCTTGCCCTCGGCGGACGGGCCCCAGATCTTCTTCAGCTGGGTGGTCGTGATGCAGTCCACCGGGACGTTCTTGTTGGCGACCACGGTGAGCGCGTCGTTGGCGACCTGCAGCTCGGTGTACTCGATCCCGGCCTTCTTGCAGACCTGCTCCTCCTCCGGCTCGATCCGCCGGGAGGCGTCGGAGATGTCGGTGCGGCCGGCGCAGAACGCCTCGAAGCCGCCGCTGGTGCCGGAGGAGCCGACGGTCACCTGGACCTCGGGCTGCTCCTCGCTGTAGAGCTCGGACGCGGCAGAGCTCAGCGGCTCCACCGTGGAGGAGCCGTCGATCTTGACGGCGCCGCTCATTCCCTCGCCGGCGGAGCCCTGCTGGCCGCCGCATGCGGCGAGCGCGAAGGTCAGGGCGAGCGCCATCGAAGCCGGTGCGGCGTAGCGGCGCTTGGTGGTGCGGTTCACTGCGGCCCCTCTCATGAGGTCGTCAGATCGTGTCTTCGTGCTGTCCCTTGGAACGTAGAAGCGGAAGGTGAAGCGACCTCACGGCGGAGGTGAACGACACGTGAACGCAACCCGGCGGGTGCACCACATACCGCCACATCCGAGACGGACATCACGTGAACGGCCGCCGCCGGCCTTTCCGCAGGGGGCGCTCAGGGGTGATGCTGCTCGGTTGCGCGCACCAACCGCTGCTCGCGATGTACGACGACGAAGTCGCCGGGACGCAGCGCAGGGTCCCGCAGTCCGAGTGCACGGAAAATCTCCGGAAGCACCGGCCGGTGGCTGCACACCAGCAGCGGGTCGTCCTTGTCCAGCAGGGTTCGCATGCGTCGCGACACCGCCGTGGACTCGCATCCTTGCTCGGAGAGCCGGTGGTCGACCTCGACGCGCAGTCCGGCCGCGTCGGCGTACGGCTGAACGGACGTGGTGCAGCGCACCGCATCGGAGCTGAGCACGCGCTCGACGCCGTAGGCCTGCAGCAGCGGGACCAGTGCTCTCGCTTGCTCCTCGCCCTCTTGGGCGAGACCGCGCTCGTGGTCGGGGCCCTTCCATGACCCGCGGGGCAGGGCCTTCGCATGTCTGAGCACCACCAGCGGCTCGGACCGGTACGCGCTGACGCCGAACGCCTCGAGGACGTCGACGTCGCGGGAGTAGGTGA
>DATMEB010000274.1:0-15777 GCA_035557095.1 Nocardioidaceae bacterium
CCGGTCCCCGATGCGCTGGTGGAGATCTGGCACGCCGACACCGACGGCAAGTTCCCCGAGCAGCCGGGCATCTACGACGAGCCGACCGGGTTCCGGGGCTTCGGTCGCTGCCCGACCCACGCCGAGGGCCGCTACGAGTTCGTGACGGTCAAGCCGGCCGGAGTGCCCACGGCGGACGGCGATGCGCAGGCGCCGCACATCGCGATGACGGTGTTCGCCCGCGGCATGCTGCGCCAGGTGGTGACCCGCGTCTACTTCGACGACGAGCCCGCGGCCAACGAGACCGACCCGCTGCTGCAGCAGGTGGACCCCGACCGAGCGGAGACCCTGGTGGCCGCGCGGGCCGAAGGCGGATACCGTTTCGACGTGCACATGCAGGGAGATCGGGAGACGGTGTTCCTTGACGTCTTCGGCCGATGAGCCCGCAGTGGCGCCCAGCCTGCTCGCACCCGTGGTCGCAGGGACACCGGTCGAGCGGCTGACCGACGACCAGGCGTTCCTCGACGCGATGGTCGCGACCGAGGCAGCGCTCGCGCAGGCCTGTGCCGAGACCGGGATCATCGATCGCGAGGCGGCCGCCGTCGTGGTGACCGCCTGCGGTGAGCTCAAGCCGAACGCGCACGACCTCGCACTGCGCGCCACCGCCGGAGGCAACCCGGTCATCCCGCTGGTGGCAGACCTGCGTGAACGTGTCGCCGCAGACCACCCCGACGCCGCTCGCGCCGTGCACCACGGCGCCACCAGCCAGGACGTCGTGGACACCGCACTCATGCTGCTGGCCCGCCGCGCCCTCGAGCAGACCGCGACCGACCTGCGCGAGGCCGCCGGGCACGCGGCGCGGCTGGCCGACACCCACCGCGCGACGCCGGCGTGTGCGCGCACCCTCGGCCAGCAGGCGATGCCGACCATGTTCGGGCTCCGGGCGGCCGGATGGCTGACCGGCATCACCGAGGCGATCGACCGCGTCGAGTCGGTCGCGTCCGCGCTGCCGGTGCAGCTCGGCGGACCCGTCGGCACCACGGCGGCGTACGGCGACCGCGGGCCCGACGTCGTCGCCGCGCTGGCCGCTCGACTCGGCCTGGTCGCGCCGGTCGGGTCGTGGCACACCCGCCGTACGCCTGTAGTCGACGTCGGTCATGCGGCGGTCGTCGCGACCGGAGCGGTGGCCAAGATCGCCGCCGATGTCGTGGTCCTGTCGCAGTCGGAGGTCGGCGAGGTCGCCGAGGCGAGCGGTGGCGGCTCGTCGTCGATGGCCCACAAGGCCAACCCCGCGCAGTCGGTGCTGATCGCGTCGGCGTCGCGGCAGGTGCCTGCGCTGGTCGCGGTCCTCGGTGCGTCGATGGCCGCCGAACAGGAACGCGCGACCGGTGCCTGGCACGCCGAGTGGGAGCCGCTGCGGCAGGCGCTCCGGCTGTGCGGTGCCGCCGCGCATCGCGGTGCGGACCTGCTGTCCGGCCTGCGGGTCGACACCGTCGCCATGCGGCGCAACCTCGACCACCTCGTCGACACCGCCGGCCTCGACGCGCAGGCCGTGCCGCAGGCGCAAGCCGCCGCGACCCCCTGGATCGACCGTGCCCTGGCCGCCCATGAACAGACGAGAGGTTCGCGAACATGACCCACGACGACGCCGTACGCCTGCACCATCGTGTCGACGGCGACCCCACCGCACCGGCGATCGTGCTCGGTCCCTCGCTGGGTACGACCCTGGAGATGTGGGACGCACAGGTCGAGGCGCTGACCGAACGCTGGCGGGTGGTCCGCTTCGACACCCGCGGCCACGGCGGGTCGCCGGTCCCCGACGGGCCTTACGACGTCGAGGGTCTCGCGGGTGACGTGCTCGCGCTCGTCGACGAGCTCGGCATCGACCAGTTCGCGTACGCCGGTATCTCGCTTGGCGGCGCGATCGGCCAGCAGCTCGCGCTCAGCCAGCCCGACCGCATCCGCTCGCTGGTGCTGTGCTGCACGGGTGCGCGCCTCGGTGAGCCGCAGGGCTGGCAGGAGCGGGGCGCGCGGACGCGCGCCGAGGGCACCGGCTGGCTCGACGAGAGCACCCGGGAGCGCTGGTTCACCGCCGACTTCCGTGCGCGCGAGCCGCAGGAGGTCGACCGGCTGCTGGGGATGCTGCGCGACACGCCGCCGGAGGGCTACGCCGCGTGCTGCGACGCGCTCGGCTCCTTCGATGCGCGGGACCGCATCGCCGAGATCAAGGCGTCGACCCTGGTCATCGCCGGGGAGAGTGACCCGGCCACTCCGCCGGAGCTCGGCGCCGACCTCGCGGCGGGCATCCCGGACGCGTCGTTGGTCGTCGTACCGTGCGCGCACCTCGCCAACGTCGAGCAGGCAGACCGGGTGACCTCGGCGATGGTCGAGCACCTGGAGAGGACCTGCCCGTGAGCAGTGCCGCCGACGGCTCCGCGGGTCTGCCCAGTGACGGCCACAGTGGCGGCCACAGTGGCGGCCACAGTGACGGCCACAGCGACGACCCGTACGACGCCGGGATGCGCGTGCGCCGCGAGGTGCTCGGCGACGCGCACGTCGACGCGGCGACGGCGTCGGCCACTCCGGTGACCGAGGAGTTCCAGGAGCTCATCACCCGCTACGCCTGGGGCTCGGTGTGGACGCGCCCCGGTCTCGACCGACGCAGCCGCAGCATGATCACGCTCACCGCGCTCGTCGCGGGACACCACTGGGACGAGCTGGAGTTCCATCTGCGCGCGGCGCGGCGTAACGGCCTCAGTGTCGAGGAGATCGTCGAGGTGCTGCTGCAGTGCTCGGTCTACTGCGGCGTCCCCGCGGCCAACTCGGCGTTCGGCATCGCCCGGCGAGTGCTCGACGAGGACTGAACCGCGTGCGACGGGGTCGGCGCGCTCAGAGATTGCGGTCGAGGAACCGGACGCTGCGCCGCATCGACAGCTCCCAGTCGGCGATGAACGCGTGCGGCTCGCCGGGGTAGGTGAACATCCGGACGTTCTTGCCCGCGCGCTCGAGTGCCGCAACCGTGCGCCGGCTCCACCTGATCGGGCAGCTTGCGTCGGCAGTCCCGTGGTGAACCAGGATCGGAACCTCGATGCGGTCGAAGTACGTCCGCGGGCTCACGCCGCGCCAGAACTCCGGGTCGCGCTCAGGTGCGCCGTACCGGTCGATGATCGCCGCGGACAGTGCGCGACGGTCCGGCTCACCGCGGATCCATCGTTCGAAGTTGTCAACGGTGTCGGAGCTGACGGGGGCATAGACGACCGCGGTGTCGACGAGATCGGGACGGACGACGAGCGCGTTGTAGGTGACGCCGCCGCCCATCGACCTGCCGAGGAGACCCACGCGGTCCTTGTCGAGGTACGGCAGGTCGGACCTGCGGATCGCGCCGACGGCGTTGATGACATCGGCGGTGTAGCCCAGTCGCAGCCTTCGCTCGGTCGCCGGCGCGTCCTCGGAGCCCGCGTGGCCGCGGTAGTCGGTGTGGAGTACGACGTAGCCCGCGCGGGCGAGGTAATCCTGCTCGCGCGACAGGCCCTGGCCGTTCACATACTCGGCCGGGTCGATGTAGCCGTGGTTCAGCACCAGCACGGGGAACGGGCCCTTGCCGGCGGGCACGTTCATGATCCCGGAGACCCGGAGGCCGTCGCTGCGGTACGTGACGTAGTAGCGGGTGTACGCGTCCGTGCGGACGATGACTCCACGTGGCCGCAGCGCCTGTCCGTCGTACGTTCGCTGCATCATCGCCGGCAACGAGACCGGGTGCACCTTCTGTGTGGGGGAGGCCGACGGCGAGGGTGTCGCCCGCAGCTGCGAGGCGGGCTCGCGCGCCTGTGGCTCGGGAGCCTCCGGAGCCTGCGCCGTGCAGCCCATCGCGCAGAGGACTCCGAGCGCCGGAAGCCACGACCATCGTCGATCGGTCATGCCCCCATGGTGCTCCTGCAGCACCCTTCCTGCCATTGCGCCGAGATTGCGCGAATGCCCCGGGGCGCCTGCGTGCGCGTGACCTGGCAACGGGGGCATTCGCGCAATCTCGGCGCGAAAAGCAGGGCTCAGATTCCTTGTGTGTAAGGGGTTCTAGGCGTCGGGGTGTGTCGGTGGTGGGTGCTTGGATGGGGGTTGTCGCAGGCACCCGCAGGGATCGTGGAGCAGGCGCAGCGCCTGGCCGCGAGTGCGCGGATGCTGCCGGTCGACGACGCGGTGAAGGTGCTGGAGCAGGCGGTCACGGTGCTGCAGGCCGCACAGGCCCAGGTGCTGGTCGAGGGGGAGCGTTCCGGGGAGCTGGCCGCGGCCTCGGGCTGTCGCACGGTGCGGTCGTTCGCGATGAGCATCCTGCGCCGCTCGGCCGGTGATGCGTCGGGGCTGGCGGGTGTGGCCGTGCACCTGGTCGCGTTCCCCAAGCTCGCGAAGGCCTACGCGGCCGGGCGGGTGCACACGCCGAACCTGCGCACGATCATCCGGCACCTGCCCGCCTGCGGGCTGGGCGTGCTGCAGGAGCATGAGGACGCGCTGCTGGAGCTGGCGACCCAGGCCGGGCCCGCCGAGGTCGGGGTGTTCTGCCAGGCACTGGCCGAGGTGCACCGCCCCGACGATGACGAGGCGAAGGTACGGGCGGCGGGGTTGCGGTCGGTGCGGATCACCGCGGTCGGTGACCTGGCGCATCTGGACGCGATGCTCGACCCCGCGCTGGCCGCCCGGCTCAAGGCGTCCCTTGCGGCGACCGCACGCGCGACTCGCGCCCCCGACGACGGTCGCACGCACGGCGAGCGATCCGCGGACGCGTTGGAGAACCTGCTGCGCGCCGGTATGGACCACATCGATGTGCCCGCCAAACAGGACGCCCGGCGGGCCCGGGCGACGGTGACGGTGGCGTTGGAGACCCTGCTCGGCATGCCCGGACACGGACAGGGGCTGCTGGCCCGGTTCGGGCTGATCCCGACCGGCACCGCGCAACACCTGGCCTGCGACGCGTTGGTCAGTCTGGTGCTCACCCACGGCAACCGGGTGCTCAACGTCGGCCGCACCCGCCGCACCGTCACCCGCCGCCAACGCACCGCCCTGGCCGCCACCCACGACAGGTGTGCGATGCCGGGCTGCCAGGTCCCGTTCGCCAACTGCGACATCCACCACCTGTGGTGGTGGCACCTCGCAGGCCTACCGACCTCGACCTCCAAGTCCCGCTCTGCGGGGCCCACCACCGTCGACTGCACGACGGCGACTACAGCATCACCCGCGACCACGGCACCCTGGTCTTCCGCGACCCCCACGGCCGCACCATCCCCGACCCCCGACAGGTCCTCACCCAACAGCTCGACCTCCTCACCGCCACCCCGGCCGAGGGGCGTGACCTACCGACCAACGCCTACCACCACGGCACCTGGGGCTGGACCGGCCAACCCCCCCAACCCCCACCAGGCCACAGCCCACCCAGTCCCTGACGCGCTCATCCGGCGCAATCCCGGCGCAGGTAGTCTCAACCAGTGATGAACTACGCGATCCGCTCGCACGGCCACATGCCGAGCCTGTGACCACGGAGAGCCGGACCGCACCCGGAGCCGAGAGCACGGCGACTCTGAAGTCCGACCTTCCGCTGCTGGCCCTGGGTGTGCTCTGCGCGTCCACCTCGGGCCCGATCATCGCGGCGATCACGGCGCCGGCGCTCGCCATCGCCTTCTGGCGCAACGGGATCGGCACCGTGTTCGTGCTCCCGTTCGCCCTCGCCCGTCGCGATGGCGAGCTCGCACGGCTCTCGCGGCGGACCCTCGGCCTGGCCTTGTTCGCGGGCGTGGTGCTGGCCGCGCACTTCTCGGCGTACGTACCGAGTCTGAGCTACACGACGGTCGCGTCGGCGACGGCGCTCGTGTGCTCGCAGAGTGTGTGGGCCGCGGTGTTCTCGCACATCCTGGGCGAGCGGCTGCCGCCCGCGGCGTGGGCCGGCATCGGCATCGCGCTCGCCGGCGTCCTCTGCGTGACCGGCGTCGACGTGTCGCTCGACCCGCGGGCGATGTTCGGCGACGTGCTCGCCCTGCTCGGCGGCATCCTCGGCGGCGCCTACATCGTCACCGGAAGCCGGGTACGCCGTCATATGAGCACCTCGACGTACACAGCGCTGTGCTACGGCACCTCCGCATTGCTGCTGTTCGCGGTCTGCCTGGTCACCGGGCAGCAGCTGCTCGGGTTCTCCGTCCGCGACTGGGTGCTCATCGGCGCACTCACAGTGCTGGCCCAGATGCTCGGACACACGATCTTCAACCACGTGCTGCGCTCGACCAGCCCGACCGTGGTGTCGCTGGCGATCCTGTTCACCGTGCCGCTGGCCACGGTCATCGCCGCCGTGCTGGTCGGGCAGACCCCGTCGCCGGCGGCGATCCCGGCACTGGCGCTGCTCGTCGCCGGCATCGGCCTGGTGATCTGGTCGCGGGGCCGCAGCAGCGGGCGCGGCCGGCCCGACGCCGACTCGAATGTCGAGGGTCCGTAGCCCGCGAACGTGGGTGCTCCGTCGTGTGGTTGCATCGGTCTGCGACCAGCACCATGCTGTAGGGCCCAAACCACGGGAGACACGATGAGCAAGCGCACCAGCCCTCCGTTCCGCGCCGATCACGTCGGCAGCCTGCTGCGTCCGCAGCGGCTCACCGCGGCGCGAGACGCCCGTCGTGCGGGCGAGCTCGACGCCGACCGGCTGCGCGAGATCGAGGACGAGTGCATCCGCGACGTGGTGGCCATGCAGGAGGACGTCGGCCTGCAGACCGCCACCGACGGTGAGTTCCGGCGTACCGCGTGGCACATGGACTTCATCTACCAGCTCGGTGGCATCAGCCCCACCGACGAGAAGATCCAGGTGCACTTCGAGAACGAGGAAGGCGAGCTCGACTTCGAGTCGGCCGCCCTCCGGGTGCACGACCGGGTCAACCTGGAGAAGCCCATCTTCGGCGACGCCTTCTCCTTCGTGCGTGACACTGCCAAGTCCGCGACCGCCAAGCTCACGATCCCCTCGCCGAGCATGGTCCACTACCGCGGCGGGCCGGCCGCGCTCGACCCGCAGGTCTACGCCGACGAGACCGGCTTCTGGGAGGACCTCACCGCGGCGTACGCCGAGGAGGTGCGCCAGATCGGCGCGCTCGGGTGCACCTACCTGCAGCTCGACGACACTAGCCTCGCCTACCTCAACGACCCACGGCAGCGCGCGATGATCGCCGAGCGCGGCAACGACGCCGAGCATCAGCACGAGCACTACATCCGCAACATCAACAAGGCGCTGGCCGGCCGCCCCGAGGGGATGTCGATCACCACGCACATGTGCCGCGGCAACTACCGCTCGTCATGGGCCGCCGAGGGCGGCTACGACTTCGTGGCCGAGGCGCTGTTCAACGAGCTCGATGTCGACGGCTTCTTCCTGGAGTACGACGACGAGCGCTCGGGAGGTTTCGAGCCGCTGCGGTTCGTACCCCAGGACAAGATGGTCGTGCTCGGCCTGGTCACCACCAAGCACGGGGAGCTCGAGGACAAGGACACCCTCAAGCGCCGGATCGACGAGGCCAGCCGCCACATCCCGTTGGAGCAGCTGTGTTTGTCCCCGCAGTGCGGCTTCTCCTCCACGGTCGAAGGAAACGTGCTCTCCTACGACCAGCAGGTGGCGAAGCTCGAACTGATCGTTCAGACCGCCCGCGAGGTGTGGGGCTGACAGCAAACCTCTTGGAGCAGCCCCGCCGGTCCGGCACTCGGTCGGTGCCCGCGGCCCCTCACCCGCGGGGGAGGTTGTCCGGTCTGGGTGGAGCGGCCGTCATCGGGTCGTTGGGGTCGGGTTGTCCCGGCTTCCAGCCCACCCCGAACTGGTGCATCATGTCGTGGTCCTCGTGCACCAGGTTGTGGCAGTGGATCATGTACCTCCCGCGGTGCGGGGCGAACTGCATGATCGCGCGCACGGTCTCGTTCTCACCGACGTAGGCGACGTCCTTCGGCCCGAGCTCGTACGGGAACGGTGGCGCGCCGTCGCGGTCGAGGATCTGGAACTCCAGCAGGTGGATGTGCACGGGGTGGAACCAGCCGCCGCTCTTGTTGACCAGCTCCCAGATCTCGATGTCGTTGAAGTCCGGGTCGGCGATGATCTGCTGGAAGTTGCTGTTGACCACGTCCGCCCAGGTCTCGCCGTTGATCGTCCACTGCCCGTGCTGCCGGCGGAACTCCAGCCGGCGGGTGCGCAGCGCCTGCGACTCCCGGAGGTTCATCGCCGGGTCGTCGGGACGGAGAACGTCGGGAATGGTGTTCCACGTCGGGTCGCTCCTGTCGAACGGCTCGTCGGTGACGTCGAAGGCCATCACGACGTCGGTGTTGGGGAAGTCCCGGTTGTTCGGGTTCGAGAGGTTGTTCAGGACCACGCGCTCGCCCGGCTGGTAGTTCGAGAAGTCGACCATGAACTCGTATCGCTCGGCGACGTTGTGGCGCCACGAGGACACGGTCTGCGGCCTGGGCATCAGCCCGCCGTCGGTGGCCACCATCGTGACGGGGTCGCCGTCGTTGAGCTGGAACTGGAAGGACCTGGAGATGCTGGCCACCAGCGTCCGGAACCGGTAGATCCGGCGCTTCACCCGCATCGTCGGCCACGCCGCCCCGTTGACCAGGATCACGTCGCCCCACAGGCCCGACAGCGAGTTGGTCTCGAAGGCCAGGTTGCCGTTCGCGGAGAACAGTGCGTCCCGCACGGTGAGCGGTACGTCGAACTCGCCCTGCGGCAGCACGCGCATCTCGAAGTCGTCGTGGATGTGGTACTGCGCCGCGAGGCCGTAGTACGCGTTCTCCGAGGTGCACTCCACAGCGTGGTCGTGGTACCAGAGCGTGACCGCCTGCTCGATGTTCGGGTAGTGGTAGTCCTTGTAGAACCCGGGCGGGGTGATGTCGCTCGCGTACCCGTCGTACTGCGGCAGCGTCGGCGAGCCGTGCAGGTGTACCGACGTGCTGCCATCGGTGTCGGTCACGGGGTTCCTGGCCGGCAGGTGGTTGCGCACTCGCAGGATCGACTTGTGCTCTCGGTGGATCTTGATCGTCGGTCCCGGTGTCACCGAGTCGTAGCCCCAGAAGTTGGTCGTCATGCCGTTGGGCAGGATGCGGGCGTTGGCGGAGCGCTCGATCACCTCGAAGTGCTCGGTGATCGCACCGTCAGCCGCCCGGCTTATCTGTTGGGGTCTCAGCACGGGCGGGGTCGGGAAGGCCGCCTGGAACGGCTCGGGCATGTTCACCGCCGCCAGGCCGTCGGCGGACTTTGCGCCGATGACCGCCCCCCGCGGCAGTGCGGCTGCCCCGGCTACGGCCAGCGCGCCCACACCTCCGGCCTTCAGAATGTCCCTGCGCGAGGGCCGCATCGAGATTCGCCTCCCCTTTGTCTCGGATGCCCCCTCTTACGAGCATGCAGCCTCGGCCGACCTCTGTGCATGGCACGAAAGGGAGGGTCCAGAAGGGCTACTGAAGGTAGTCAGTCGTGCGCGAATAGTGACTGAAGAGTCAACTACGCCGCGGGTCAGCTGCCCGAACGGAGCATCTGCTCGACGACGGCGCGCCGCTCGGGGTCAACGTGCATCTCGTAGTGGTCGAACAGGTCCTGCCGGATCCGCCGGGCCGCCAGCTCGGCGTCGCCGGCCCGGATCGCGTCGAGCAGCGCCGAGTGCGCCTTCAACCAGGTCTGCATGAGGTCGACGCTGTCGGGCGCGCCGGCGATGTGCTCGTGCATCATCTGCAGCACCACCCCCCGCACCACGTCGGAGCAGACCGAGAGCAGCTCGTTGCCGCTGGCCCGCGCCACCGCGTCGTGGAACTGCAGGTCTGCCGCGCTGAACGCGGCCATGCCGCGCTCGACGCTGGCCGCCATCGCAGCCAGCGCGTCCTCCATCTCCGCGAGCTGCGCTTCGGTGCGCAGCAGCGCGGCCAGGTACGTGGCCGAGCCCTCCAGCACCATCCGGAACTGGAGCAGGTCGGTGAGCGAGACGTGCTCGACGCGGGCCAGGTGCGACAGCGGGGTGCGCAACAGGTTCGTCTGGAAGGACAGCACCTCCGGGCCCTTGGGGCTGCCCGGGCGTGAGCGGACCAGCCCGCGGCTCTCGAGCACGCGCAGGGCCTCGCGGATCGTCGCCCGGCTCACCTCGAACTGCCGCATCAGCTCGCGCTCGCTGGGCAGGTTCTGGCCGGCGGCCAGCTCGCCGGAGAGCACCGCGGACTCGATCTGCTCGACGATGCGCTCGTAGGCGCGCACGTGCTGGACCGGTGAGAACACGGCCGCTCTCCTTTCCGCCGCTGCCGCCGCTGCCACCGTGAAGAGGCCCCCTGATGCTGCATCAGCACCGGCATCAGCGTGCCTTGACGGAGCCAGAGGCGGCTGCGAACATGTGGACTCGCTCGAGGGAGTGTACTGGTCAGACCAGGGAGACGGTTTGCAGCGGCGCACGTTCACGGTGGTCCCCGGTGACGGTGTGGGCCCCGAAGTCGTGGGCGCCGCCCTGCCCGTCCTCGACGCCGCCGCCCGCGGTGCCGGCGCCGACCTCACCTGGCAGACGCGTGACTGGGGCGCCGACCACTACCTGCGCACCGGAGCGGCCATGCCGGCCGACGGTGTCGACCAGGTCAGGGCCGGTGACGGTGTCCTCTTCGGGGCGGTCGGCCGCCCGGACGTTCCCGACCATGAGCTGATCTGGGGCCTGATCCTCAAGCTGCGGCAGGGTCTCGACCTCGCCGTCAACGTGCGGCCCGCACGCAGCCTGTCCGGTTTGTCAGTGCTACCAGTGCCAGCGCCGCCCGCGGCCGAGTCCACCGGCGAGCGCCGCGAGGTCGACCTGGTGGTGATCCGGGAGAACACCGAGGGCGAGTACGCCGGGGTCGGGGGGCGTGTACGCCGCGGCACTCCCGAGGAGCTCGGTCTCGAGGTAGCCGTGCACTCGGCGACGGTGATCGAACGCGTCGCCCGCTTCGCGTTCGAGACCGCGCGCGGCCGCCGGGGACGGGTAGCGCTGGTGACGAAGTCCAACGTGATGCGCTACGGCTACACGCTGTGGGACGAGGTCACCGGGCGCGTGGCCGAGGAGTACTCCGACGTGGCCTACGAGAAGGTGCTCGTGGACGCGATGGCGACGCGGCTCGTGCAGCGCCCCGACTCCCTCGACGTGCTCCTGTGCGGCAACCTCTTCGGTGACGTCCTGTCCGACCTCACGGCTGGTCTGGTCGGCGGGCTGGGCGTGACGCCCAGCGCCAACCTTCCGATCGGCGCGGGTCCCGGTCTGTTCGAGGCCGTGCACGGGTCGGCACCGGACATCGCCGGTCAGGGCGTGGCCAACCCGGTGGCGACGTTGCTGTCCGGCGCGATGCTGCTCGACCACGCCGGGCTGGGCGAGGCCGGTCGTGCCGTTCGAGACGCCGTGGCCGCGGCCGTCGCCGATCCGGCGCACCGGACCCGCGACCTCGGCGGCACCGCCAGCACGCAGCAGCTGGCCGATGCCGTACTGACGCAGCTGCCGCAGGTACCGGACCGGGCCCCGCGCGAGGGGCTCGTCACGTCACAGTCCGCACAGTCCATGGAGGTGGACCGGTGAGCAGGTTCCGCACGATCGCAGCCGTCGGATTGGTCACGGGGCTGCTCGCAGTCTCGGCCTGCTCGGCCGGCAGCTCTGCCGACCCGCCCGAGTCGCGCGACTCCGCAACGCTGGCGTTCACCGCCGAGCCGGCCAACCTCGACTTCACCACCACCGACGGGACCGCGATCCCGCAGGTGCTGATGGACAACGTCTACGAGGGCCTGGTCAAGCTGGACCAGAACGGCGAGGTCGTGCCGTCGCTGGCGAAGTCGTGGACGATCTCGCCCGACCGCAGGACCTACGAGTTCAAGCTGCAGCAGGACGCGACCTTCAGCAACGGCGAGCCGTTCACCGCCGAGGACGTGAAGTTCAGCATCGAGCGGGTGCAGAGCGACGCCTGGACGATCTCGCTGAAGAGCTACATGGACCCGGTCGAGCGCGTCGAGGTGGTCAGCCCCGACACCGTCCGGGTGGTGCTCAGCCGCCCCAGCAACAGCTGGCTGTTCAACATGACGACGCGGGTCGGGGCGATGTTCGACCCCAAGGGCGTGGCCGACCTCGCCAACCAGCCGGTCGGCACCGGGCCGTACGAGCTCGGCGAGTGGAACCGTGGCGACTCGATCGTGCTGCGCCGTCGCGACGACTACTGGGGCGAGGAGCCCGCGCTGCGCACGGTGACGTTCAAGTACTTCCAGGACGCCACGTCCGCGAGCAACGCGCTGCTCTCCGAGGGCGCCGACGTGATCGCCAACTACCAGGCGCTCGACGCGCTCGCGCAGTTCGAGGGCGACGACCAGTTCGAGGTCAGCGAGGGCACGACGAACGGCGAGGTCGTGCTCGCGATGAACAACGCCTCCGGGCCGCTGCAGGACATCCGGCTGCGCAAGGCCGTGATGTACGCCGTCGACCGGCAGGCGCTGCTGGAGTCGACCAGCAACGGCATGGGGCAGCTCATCGGCAGCATGGTGCCGCCGACCGACCCGTGGTACGAGGACCTCAGCGACCTCTACACCCACGATCCGCAGCGCGCACGGCAGCTGGTCGAGCAGGCCGGTGGTCCGGTGCGGCTGCGGCTGCGCGTGCCCAACCTGCCCTACGCCGTCGCGGCAGCGCAGGTGGTCAAGTCCGACCTGTCCGAGGTCGGCATCACCGCCGTGATTCAGCCGCTGGAGTTCCCGGCCGCGTGGCTGCAGCAGGTGTTCACCAACCACAGCTACGACATGTCGATCATCCAGCACGTCGAGCCGCGCGACATCGCCACGTTCGCCGACCCGGCGTACTACTGGGGCTACGACAACCCGCAGGTGCAGCGGCTGGTGGCCGAGGCCGACACGGGTACGCCACAGCAGCAGAACGCGCGGATGCAGGAGGTCGCCCGCACGCTGGCCGAGGACGCGGTCGCCGACTGGCTGTACCTCTTCCCGAACGTGCACGTGTTCGCCGCCGACCTCAACGGCGTGCCGCAGAACCAGGTCGGCGAGTCGTTCGACGTCACCGACCTCTCCTGGGCGAGCTGAGGCGACGGAGCGGGAGCTCGCGGGATGGGCAGGATGCTGTTGCGCCGGGTCGGCGTCTTCGCGGTCACGATCGTGGTGGCGTCGGTGATCGTGTTCGGCGTGATGGCGGTGCTGCCCGGCGACCCGGCGGTGGTCGCCCTCGGGGTCAACGCCGACCCCGCGCTGCTGCAGCAGACCCGTGAGCAGTTCGGCACCGACCGGCCGCTGGCCGAGCAGTACATGTCGTGGGCCGGAGGGCTGCTGCAGGGCGACTTCGGCACGTCGTACGTCACCGACGCCCCGATCGGTCCAGTGGTCGTCGACCGCCTGCTGGTCACGCTCTGGCTGGTCGGGCTCGGCCTGCTCGTGGCCGTCGCGCTCGCGGTGCCGCTCGGTGTCGCCTCGGCGGTGTGGCACCGCAAGGCGCGCGGCACCGCGCTGGCCGCGGTGAGCCAGGCCGGCATGGCGGTCCCCGCGTTCGTGCTCGCGATCCTGCTGGTGTCGATCTTCGCGGTGCGGTTGCAGTGGGTCGAGTCGAGCGGATGGGTGCCGCCGGCCGAGGACCCTGTGGAGTTCCTCAAGCAGATCGCGCTGCCGGTGCTGTCGCTCGGCCTGGTGCAGGCCGCGCTGCTGAGCCGGTACGTCCGCTCGGCCACCCTCGACGTGCTGCGGGAGGACTACCTGCGCACCGCGCGTGCCAAGGGACTCACGCCGGGTCGTGCGCTGGTGCGGCACGGGCTGCGCAACGCGTCGATCCCGGTGGTCACCGTGCTCGGTCTGCAGGTCGTCGCGCTGCTCGTCGACGCGATCATCATCGAGGTGATCTTCGTGGTGCCGGGTCTGGGCAGCCTGCTGCTGGAGTCGGTGTCCAACCGCGACCTGCTGACCGTGCAGGGCGTCGTGATGGTGATCGTCGGGGTCGTCCTCGTGGTCAACCTGCTGGTCGACCTGCTCTACGTCGCCATCGACCCGCGGCTGCGGAGGTCGTGATGAGCAGCGCACAGCAGGCCGAGCCGCGGCAGCCGCGGCAGCCCCGGCAGAGCGGCGGTAGGCGCAAGGTCCCGGCGTCGCTGGTGATCGGGCTGGTCCTGGTCGGAATGGTGATCGTGACCGCCCTGGTGTCGTTCGTCTGGACGCCGTACGACCCGCTCCAGATCGACGCCGCCGAACGCCTGCTGCCACCGAGTCCCGAGCACTGGCTGGGCACCGACCGGTTCGGACGCGACGTGCTCTCGCAGCTCATGGTCGGAGCGCGCACGACGCTGTTCGTCGGCGTGATCGCGGTCGGAATCGCTGCGCTGGCGGGGATCCCGCTCGGTGTCGGCGCAGCGGTGGGACGCCCGTGGCTGTCGACGTTCGTGATGCGGGGCATCGACCTCACGCTTGCGTTCCCCGCGCTGCTGCTCGCGATCATGTTCGGTGCGGTGTACGGCGCGAGCACGCTGACCGCGATGGTCGCGATCGGGATCGCCACCGTGCCCAGGTTCGCCAGGCTGGCTCGTAGCGGCACCCTGCAGGTGATGTCGACCGAGTACGTACTCGCCGCGAGAGTCGCCGGTCGAGGCGTGCTGCCGATCTCGGTACGGCACGTGCTTCCCAACATCGCCAGCCTGCTGCTGGTGCAGGCGTCGGTGTCGTTCGGCATCGCCGTACTCGCCGAGTCCGGGCTGTCCTACCTCGGGTTCGGCACCGCGCCGCCGACGCCCTCGTGGGGCCGAATGCTCGCCGAGGGCCGCGAGCTGATCGCGGTCTACCCGCTGCTCACGCTGTGGCCCGCGCTGGCGATCGCCCTTGCCGTGCTGGGATTCAACCTCCTCGGTGACGGTCTGCGCGACCGGTTCGACCCGCGGCTGGAGGTGAGCCGGTGACCGCCGACCAGGTCGAGGCAGTGCCCGGGGAGATCGCTGCCGAGCCCGCGCTGCACGTGTCCGGGCTCTCGGTGACCGCCGGGGACGTGCCCGTGCTGCACGACGTGTCGTTCGAGATCGCGCCGGGTGAGCGGGTCGGGCTGATCGGCGAGTCCGGCTCGGGCAAGTCGCTCACCGCGCTGTCGGTGATGGGCCTGCTGCCCGAGGGTGTCACCGCTACCGGCTCGGTCCGGCTCGCGGGGGTGCAGCAGGACCTGCTGTCGGCCGATGAGCGGCTGCTGAGCCGGCTGCGCGGCGACCGGGTCGCGATGGTCTTCCAGGAGCCGATGACCGCGCTCAACCCGACCGCAACGGTCGGCGCCCAGGTGGCCGAGGCGGTCCGGCTGCACGACCGTTCGCTGTCGCGTTCGGCCGCGCGGGAGCGAGCACTCGCGCTGCTCGAGCAGGTGCGGGTGCCGTCACCGCCCCGGGCAGCGCGCTCGTTCCCGCACCAGCTCTCCGGCGGCCAGCGGCAGCGGGTGGTGCTGGCGATGGCGCTCGCGAACCGGCCCGCGCTGCTGCTGTGCGACGAGCCCACCACCGCGCTCGACGTGACTGTCCAGGCCCAGGTGCTCGCGCTGGTCGACGACGCCGTACGGCACCACGACACCGCGCTGCTGTTCATCAGCCACGACCTCGCCGTCGTGGCGACGGTCTGCGAGCGGGTCCTGGTCATGTACGGCGGCCGTGTCGTCGAGGCCGGCCCGACCCGCGAGGTGCTCACCCGGCCGCGACACCCGTACACCCGTGGTCTGCTCGACGCCGCCGACCTCGACGGCTCCGGTTACGACCAGGACCTGCCGACGATCCCGGGTACCGTTCCGGCCGCAGGACAGTTCCCGGAGGGCT
>DATMEB010000275.1:0-37638 GCA_035557095.1 Nocardioidaceae bacterium
GCAGGTCGGCGACCAGGGCCTCGCACGCCGCACGGTCCGCAGCGGGCAGGTCGGGCTCGCTGATCCGGATGGTGCCGGAGGAGCAGGCGACCAGCAGGCCGGCGGCCACAGACGTGACGACGCCCCGGCTCCAGCGGGAGCCGAGGCGTCGTGCGGGAGGCACTCGGGTCAGATGTGGACGACCGGGCACGTCAGGGTGCGCGTGATGCCGTCGAGGTTCTGCACCTTGGACACGACGAGCTTGCCGAGCTCGTCGACGTTCTTGGCCTCCGCGCGGACGATCACGTCGTAGGGACCGGTGACGTCCTCGGCGAGCGTCACACCTTTCACCTCGGCGATCGACTGGGCCACCTCGGCAGCCTTGCCGACCTCGGTCTGGATAAGGATGTAGGCCTGAACCACCACAGTTGTCCTCCGGTCCTCGTGTCGCACCGCTGCGCTCGCGCAGTCCGGGCGTGGTCATGCATGGTCGGGCAGTGCGCGCTCACGCTACCGCCTGGTTGGGTGGGGCGGTAACTGTGGCTCACGGACACGACGCGGAAGGACGCCAGATGACTCAACCGGACCAGGGGACCGTCGCCGACGTGGGGGAGTTCGGCCTGATCGAGATGATCCAGCCGTTCTTCGTCCAGGGAAGCGACGTCGTGGTGGGCCCCGGCGACGACGCCGCGGTGCTCACCGTCCCGTCCGGACAGGTCGTGGTCTCCACCGACCTGCTGGTCGAGAACCGGCACTTCCGCTGCGACTGGTCGTCCGCGGAGGACATCGGCCACAAGGCGGCCGCGGCCAACCTCTCCGACATCAACGCGATGGGTGGAACCGCGACCGGCATGGTGATCGGGCTCGGGGTGCCGGGCACGCTGCCCACGGCGTGGGTACGCGACCTCGCGCGGGGTGTCGCGGAGGAGGTCGCGATCACGGGGACCAGCGTGCTCGGCGGCGACGTGACGTCGTCGGAGCGGATCCTGCTCTCGGTGACCGTGCTCGGCGCGTGTGCCGACGGTCCGGTACGCCGTTCGGGAGCGCGTCCCGGTGACGTCGTCGCGATCTGCGGGCGCATCGGGTGGGCGGCGGCCGGCTACCACGTGCTCGGGCGGGGCTTCCGCTCGCCGCGGGTCGTGGTCGAGGCCCACCGGCGTCCCGAGCCGCCGTACACCGCCGGGCCGGAGGCGGCGAAGCTGGGCGCGACCGCGCTGATCGACCTCAGCGACGGGCTGCTCGGCGACCTCGGCCACGTCGCGCGCGAGAGCGGCGTGGCGATCGACATCCGCAGCAGCGCGTTCGAGCTGGCCGAGCCGTTGCACGCGGTGGGCGCGGCCCTCGGCGTCGACCCGCTCGGCTACGTACTCACCGGCGGGGAGGACTACGCCCTGGCCGCGACCTTCCCGGCCGACGTGGCGTTGCCGGAGCGCTGGACCGTCGTCGGCACGGTCGGCGAGGGAGCCGGCGTCACCGTCGACGGCGCGGAGTACGAGGGCGCCCCGGGCCACCAGCACTTCCGCTGATCTGCGGGTTCGCGCGCTTCGCGCGCATCGCCCTTCGTCGCGGTGGCGAGTGCGGGCAGCAAGAGGGCCGGTCACTCGACGGTGACCGGCCCGGTGGAGAGCGTGCGAACGACTCAGGCGGTGCGGCTGACCTTGCCCGCCTTCAGGCAGGAGGTGCAGACGTTGAGCCGCTTGGGGGTCTTGCCGACGACGGCACGCACCCGCTGGATGTTGGGGTTGAAGCGCCGGCGCGTGCGCTTGCGCGACCACGGCCGGTTGTTGCCGAAGCCTGGGCCCTTGCCGCAGAGATCGCAGACGGCAGCCACGGGTGCTCCTCGAAAGTCGTGAGGTCCAGAAACAGTGCGCCCGGGATCGGGCAACCGCACAAGGGTATCCGACGGGGTCACACCGATGCCAATCGAGGCTACCGCGGGTGGCCGCGGCTACCCTTCGCTCAGGGGCGAAGCCGCCGCCCGACCGGTATCGGACAGGACGGAGCACAGTGAGCAGCACCACACCGACGGCCACGCGCGGCCTGCTGCTTCGACGCTGGTGCGACCTGACACTGCAGGCGCTCGGGCAGGCTCGGGAGGAGATCGACGCCCTCAACGTCTACCCCGTACCGGACGGCGACACCGGGACCAACCTCTACCTCACGTTCGAGGCCGCACGCGCGGCGCTGTACTCCGCGGACCCGCAGGACGACACCGACGCGTGGTCCGCGCTGAGCCGCGGTGCCCTGCTGGGAGCCCGCGGCAACTCCGGGGTGATCCTGTCGCAGTTCCTGCGGGCGGGTGCGCGCCACCTCGCCGACGCTCCCGACGGCGACGAGGGGGCGGCGGCCCTCGCCAGGGCGCTGGTGCTCGCCGCCGACGCGGGCTACGAGTCGGTGGGGGAGCCGGTCGAGGGCACGATGCTGACCGTGGCCAGGGCCGCGGGCGACGCGGCCACCGAGGCCGCCAAGGACGGCGGCGTGCCGGCGACGATCCGGGCCGCGGTGACGGCCGCGCGCGACGCGCTGGCGCACACACCGGAGCAGCTCGACGTGCTACGCCGCGCCGGGGTCGTCGACGCCGGCGGCCGGGGCCTGGTCGTGATCCTGGAGGCCGCCGAGACCGCACTGACCGGCACGCGTCCGGTGACCTCGAAGCCGGTGATGGGCACGCGTCACATCCCGATGCCGACCGCGCCGGGTCTCGACCTCAGCCCGGAGGGTCCAGCCTACGAGGTGATGTACCTCCTCGACGCCGACGACGACGCCGTGCGCGGACTGCGTCACGAGCTGGCGCCGCTGGGTGACTCGTTGGTCGTGGTCGGCGGCGACCGGCTCTGGAACGTCCACGTGCACGTCGACGACGTCGGCGCCGCGATCGAGGCGGGTATCTCCGCCGGTCGTCCCTACCGCATCCGGGTCACCCACTTCGCCGAGCAGGTCACCGGCCAACGGCGCGCGCATACGGAGGAGGCCGGCACCACCGCGCGCGGTGTCGTCGCGGTGGCCGCGGGTCCCGGGCTCGAGGCGGTGTTCGCCGACGCGGGCGCGAGCGTCGTAGGCGGAGGTCCGGGTCGCCGTTGCTCGACCGGCGAGATCCTCGACGCGATACGCCGCACCGGTGCGGGCGAGGTCGTCGTGCTTCCCAACGACCGCGACAGCATCGCCGTCGCCGAGGCCGCGGCCCGTGAGGCGCGGGACGACTCGGTGCGGGTTGCCGTCATCCCCACCCGGGCGCAGGTGCAGGGGCTGGCCGCGCTGGCCGTGCACGAGCCCGGGCGCAGCTTCGAGGACGATGTCGTCAACATGACGGCAGCGGCTGGCCACGCCCGCCACGGCGCGGTGACGATCGCGGCCCGCGACGCGATGACGATGGCCGGACCCTGCCGCACCGGAGACGCGCTCGGGGTCGTCGAGGGCGACTTCGCGGTGGTCGGGACCGACCTGACCACGGTGACGCTCGATGTCGTCGACCGGCTCGTCGGTGGCGCCGGCGAGATGGTGACGCTGGTGTCGGGCACTGACGGCGACCCGGGTCTCGTGACCGCGGTCGTGCAGCACCTGCGCGAGGGCCGTCCCGACCTCGACACCGTCGTCTACGACGGCGGACAGGAGCGCTACCCCCTGCTGATCGCGGTGGAGTGAGGCGATGACCGAACTGCTCGACACCCGCCTCGACCGGCTGCTGGGTGCGAAGACCGCCAAGGCGCTCGACAACGCGCTCGACCTGCGGACCGCCGGCGACCTGCTGCGCCACTACCCCCGCCGCTACGTCGAGCGCGGCGAGCTCACCGACCTGTCCGAGCTGCGCGTCGACGAGCACGCGACCGTGATCGCCGAGATCGAGTCCGTGACCAGCCGGTCGTACAAGGACCGGCGCAGCGGCAGGCTCGAGCGCCGTGCCGAGGTGGTCGTCACCGACGGCACCGGGCGGTTGATGCTGTCGTTCTTCCGCATCCGCGGATGGCGGCTCGACCAGCTCAAGTCCGGCAAGGTCGGGATGTTCGCCGGCAAGGTGGGGGAGTTCCGCGGCCGTCGCCAGCTGACCCACCCCGAGATGCGGCTGTTCGACGAGACGACCGAGCGCGGCGAGGTCGAGCAGCTCTTCGAGAGCATCATCCCGGTCTACCCCGCGTCCGGACAGCTCCCGTCGTGGAAGATCCAGGGCGCGGTCGGTGTGGTCCTCGACCAGCTCAGCGAGCTCGACGACCCGGTGCCGGAGAAGGTACGCCGAGAGCACGGGTTCGCCGGCCTCACCGAGGCGCTGCGGATGGTGCACCGGCCGCAGACCATGCAGGACCAGCAGGAGGCCCGCCGCCGGCTGCGGTTCGAGGAGGCGCTGGTCATGCAGACCGTGCTCGCGCAGCGCCGGGAGGTGATGCGCGCGCTGCCCGCCGTACCCCGCCACGGACGAAGCGACGGCCTGCTCGACCGGTTCGACGATCGGCTCCCGTTCACCCCGACCCAGGCGCAGGTCGACGTCGGCGACCGGATCCTCACCGACATGGCCGACTCGCATCCGATGCACCGGCTGCTGCAGGGAGAGGTCGGATCCGGCAAGACGCTGGTCGCGTTGCGCGCGATGTTGCGCGTGGTCGACTCTGGCGGACAGGCGGCGCTGCTCGCGCCGACCGAGGTGCTCGCCCAGCAGCACCACCGCGCGGTCGGCGCGTTGCTCGGCGAGATGGCCCAGGGCGGCATGCTCGGCGGCGCCGACGACGCGACCCGGGTCGTGCTGGTCACCGGCTCCCTGGGTGCGAAGGCCCGCCGCGAGGCGCTTCTCGAGGCCGCCTCCGGAGCCGCCGGCATCGTCATCGGCACACACGCGCTGCTGGAGGAGAACGTCCAGTTCGCCGACCTCGGTCTCGTCGTGGTCGACGAGCAGCACCGGTTCGGGGTGGAGCAGCGGGCGGCGCTGACCGCCAAGGCCGGCGACGCCCCACCGCACGTCCTGGTCATGACGGCCACGCCGATCCCGCGCACGGTCGCGATGACGGTGTTCGGCGACCTCGACGTGTCCGTCATGCGCGAGCTGCCGCCCGGCCGGTCGCCGATCCAGACCGCCGTGGTGCCCGCCAGCGAGCGCCCCGACTGGCTCGACCGGGCCTGGGAGCGCATCCGCGAGGAGGTGGCCAAGGGGCACCAGGTCTACGTCGTCTGCGCACGTATCGGCGAGGATTACGACGCGCAGCGCACGGCCGCTCCCGCCGCCGCCGACGACGCCAAGCAGCCGCTGGCGGTCCTCGACGTCGCCGGCCAGCTGGCCGACGGGCCTCTCCACGGCCTGCGAATCGACGCCCTGCACGGTCGGATGCCGCCGGAGGACAAGGAGTCCGTCATGCGCGGCTTCGCCCGCGGCGAGGTCGACGTGCTCGTGTCCACGACCGTGATCGAGGTCGGGGTCGACGTGCCCAACGCGTCGGTGATGGTCGTGCTCGACGCCGAGCGGTTCGGTGTCTCCCAGCTGCACCAGCTGCGCGGCCGGGTCGGCCGGGGCGAGGTCCCCGGTCTGTGCCTGCTGGTGACCGACATGCCCGCGGCCACGCCGTCGCGCGAGCGCCTCGACGCTGTCGCCGCGACCAACGACGGGTTCGAGCTCGCCCGGGTCGACCTCGAGTCGCGCCGCGAGGGCGACGTACTCGGCGCGGCCCAGTCGGGTCGCAAGTCGAGCCTGCGGCTGCTGTCGGTCCTGCGGCACGAGAACGTGATCGCCGAGGCCCGGGAGGCCGCCGACTCCCTCGTCGCCGACGACCCGGAGCTGCGCCGTCATCCCGCGCTGGCAGCCGCCGTGGCGGACCTGGTCGAGTCCGAGCAGGCCGACTACCTGGAGAAGGCGTGACCCGGATCATCGCCGGCGCGGCCGGAGGGCGCCGGCTCTCCACGCCGCCGGGCGACGCGACCCGGCCCACCTCCGACCGCGTGCGCGAGGCCGTGTTCTCCACACTCGAGTCGGCCGTCGGGTCCTGGGCCGGTCTGCGGTTCCTCGACATGTTCGCCGGCTCCGGCGCCGTCGGGCTCGAGGCGGTCTCGCGCGGCGCGGCGCACGCCATGCTCGTCGAGCAGCACCGGCGCACGGCCGCCGTGGCTCGTGGCAACGCGCGCACACTCGGGTTCGCCGCCGTCGAGGTCGTGACCGCGCGGGCGGAGGTGTTCGTGCAGCGCCCGCCGGCGCAGCCGTACGACGTCGTGTTCCTCGACCCGCCGTACACCCTGGGCAACGACGCGGTGGGCGAGCTGCTCGGACAGCTCGTCGCCCAACGCTGGCTGGGGCGCGACGCGGTCGTGGTCGTCGAGCGGGCCGCGCGCGACGCCGCCCCACCGTGGCCCGAGGGCATCCGCGAGGACCGCGCGAAGCGCTACGGCGAGACCGTGGTTTGGTACGGTCGCGCCAGCCAGTCCGGCTAGCCGTCCCGCGCTCGTCCGTCCCCATCCGACCAGTCGATCCGAGGGAGTCACCATCGTGCGTCGAGCCGTCTGCCCCGGTTCGTTCGACCCGGTGACCAACGGGCATCTCGACATCGTCTCGAGGGCGTCGAAGCTGTTCGACGAGGTCGTGGTGGCGGTGCTGATCAACAAGAGCAAGCAGGGGCTGTTCACGGTCGACGAGCGCATGGACATGCTGCGCGAGGTGTGCGCCGAGTTCCCCAACGTCAAGATCGACGCCTTCCACGGCCTGCTCGTCAACTTCTGCCGTGAACGCGACATCGTGGCGATCGTGAAGGGGCTGCGCGCGGTCAGCGACTTCGACTACGAGCTGCAGATGGCCCAGATGAACAGCAGCCTGGCCCCGGTCGAGACCGTGTTCGTGCCCACCAGCCCGACGTACTCCTTCCTGGCCTCCAGCCTCGTCAAGGAGGTCGCGGCCTACGGCGGAGACGTCTCCGGGCTGGTGCCCGAGCAGGTGCTCCCACTGCTCACCGAGCGGTTGAAGGAGCGCGCCGACCAGCGCTGATCTCCGTGTGAGATTCGGCGCACGATTCGGTCCCGCGCCGCAGGCTCCGTATCTTGGGGGTACGGGGAGTTTGCAAACCACCATGACGAAGGGCGACACCTGGGTGGACGTTCACGAACAGCTGGCGCGTGTCCGCAGCACCGTCGAGAACGCGCGTGCGATGCCGATGTCGGCATCGGCGGTGGTCAACCGCGCCGACCTGCTGGCGGAGATCGACGCCCTGGCGGCCGGGTTGGAGCACGCGTTCGCGGAGGCGCAGCGCATGACCACCGACCGTGACAGTGTCGTCGCGCAGGGTCAGCAGTCCGCGGAGCAGATCATCGCGCAGGGTCGTACGGAGCGCGACCGCCTGGTCTCCGACGCCGAGGTCTACCGCATCGCCAAGGCCGAGGCCGACCGCGTGCTGGCCGAGGCCCAGCAGGAGGCGACCGAGCTGCGCCGGGAGACCGACGAGTACGTCGACAGCCGGCTGGCCAACTTCGAGGTCGCGCTCGGCAAGACGCTGGAGGCGGTGGCCCGCGGCCGCGAGCGCCTGCACGGACGCAGCGACCTCGACTCCTGGGGGAGAGAGGGCGTCGACGACATCCTGCTCCCCGGCGAGGAGCAGGGCTGAGCCCGGGGCGGGGCACGCCCCGGTCGGTTTGGGGCAGTAGGCGGCCAGCCGTTAGGCTGTACCTCGGTCTTCCCCCGGAGGGCCACGGTTTGCTGTGTCCGACGACGGAAGCGGTGACCCTCCCTGAGCAGTCTTGACCCCAGAGCGCCGCTCGTGCTCGACACCCGCGAGCTCGGCCGCCGGCCAGGGTCACAGCGCAGGGTGTCACGTTCGGAGCCGGCCCCGGCAGACCTGGGGATCGACGTACTCGGCGTGCCCGAGGGCAGTCCGATCGGGCTCGACCTTCGGCTCGAGGCCGTGATGGAAGGCGTGCTGGTGACCGGCACGGCCTGGGTGCACGTCGAGGGTGAGTGCTCACGCTGTCTGGACCCGGTCGAGGACGACCTCGAGGTCGAGCTGCAGGAGCTGTTCGCCTACGACGACGAGGACGACGACCTCCCCGCCACGCACGAGGACGAGGAGGTCAGCCGGCTCGAGGGCGACCTGCTCGACCTCGAGCCGATGGTCCGGGACGCGGTGGTGCTCTCGCTGCCGTTCGGGCCGCTGTGCCGAGACGACTGCCCCGGCCTGTGCCCCGACTGCGGGGCGCGGCTGGCCGACGATCCCGGGCACGACCACGGTGAGAGGATTGACCCACGATGGGCCGGGCTCGCCGAGCTGGCACCAGAGCTTGACCGTGTAACACCGAGCGCCGGGAGTGACGACGCGACCGGCAAGGACGAGGAGTAGAACGTGGCTGTTCCGAAGCGCAAGATGTCGCGCAGCAACACGCGCCACCGCCGCGCACAGTGGAAGGCCGCGGCGCCCTCGCTGGTGACCTGCGCCAACCCCGCATGCCGGGCGAAGCACCTTCCGCACCGCGCGTGCCCCGAGTGTGGTCAGTACGGCGGTCGCGCCGACCGTCGCCAGGTGCTCTGAACCCCACCCCGCTGTGAGCGACGCGTCGATCCCGTCCCTCGAGGAGCTGCGGGCCAATCTCGGCGTGCCCGACCTGGCACCCGAGATCCTCGAGCGTGCGCTGACGCACCGGTCGTACGCGTATGAGAACGGCGGGCTGCCGACCAACGAGCGCCTCGAGTTCCTCGGCGACTCCGTCCTCGGCGTGGTCGTCACCGAGACGCTCTACCGCACTCATCCCGACCTGTCCGAGGGCAGGCTGGCCAAGCTGCGCGCAGCGGTGGTCAACGCCCGCGCGCTCGCCGACGTCGGTCGCGCCCTGGGCCTGGGCACCTACGTGCGGCTCGGCCGCGGTGAGGAGTCGACCGGTGGCCGCGACAAGGCGTCGATCCTGTCCGACACCGTCGAGGCGCTCATCGGCGCGGTCTACATCGACACCGGCTTCGAGGTGGCGACCGAGGTGGTGCACCGGCTGTTCGACCCGGTGATCGTCGCCGCCTCCAAGATGGGCGCAGGGCTCGACTGGAAGACCTCGCTGCAGGAGCTCGCCGCCGACGCCTCGCTCGGCGTACCCGAGTACCTCATCGAGGAGTCCGGGCCGGACCACCAGAAGACCTTCACCGCCCGGGTCCGGGTCGGCGGTGAGATCTACGGGAAGGGCTCCGGCCGGAGCAAGAAGGAAGCCGAGCAACAGGCCGCGGAGACCGCCTACCAGACGATCAGGTCCGCTCCGCTCGACGTACCCTGAGCCACCGACGTGCCCGAGCTGCCCGAGGTGGAGGTCGTGCGCCGCGGCTTGGAACGGCTGGTCGTCGGCCGGTCGATCACCGCCGCGGAGGTCTACGAGCCACGCTCGGTCCGACGGCATCTCAGCGGCGCCACGGACTTCGCGGCGATGCTCGCCGGCCGCCGCGTCACCGGCGCGCGACGGCGGGGCAAGTACCTCTGGCTGCCCCTCGACGACGAGGACGCGCTGCTCGGGCACCTCGGTATGAGCGGGCAGTTCCTCGTGCAGCCGGCGACCTCCGCGCCGGAGCGGCACCTGCGGGTACGGCTGGCGCTGTCGGACGGCAACGAGCTGCGGTTCTGCGACCAGCGCACGTTCGGCGGGCTGCTGGTCTCGGCCCACGGGGCCCTGCTGCCCGCCGAGATCGCGCACATCGGCTGCGACCCGATCGACCCCGAGTTCGACGACGACGTGTTCGCGCTCGCGCTGCGGCGGCGACGGACCGGCGTGAAGAGAGCGCTGCTGGACCAGCGGCTGGTGTCCGGGATCGGCAACATCTACGCCGACGAGGCGCTGTGGCGGGCCCGGCTGCACTACGCGCGACCGACCGAGACCCTGCGCAGGTTCGAGGTCGTGGCGCTGCTCGCCGCCGTCCGCGCGGTGCTCCAGGAGGCGCTGCTGCAGGGCGGTACGTCGTTCGACTCGCTGTACGTCGACGTCAACGGCGAAAGCGGCTACTTCGACCGCGCGCTGGCTGTCTACGGTCGCGCCGGGCTGCCCTGCCACCGGTGCGGGACCCCGGTGCGCCGCGACCCGTTCATGAACCGCTCGGCCTACACCTGCCCGACGTGCCAGCCGCGGCCGCGCCGCGCCCGATGGTGACTCCGGCGCTCACCGGGAGTGATCGGACGCTCGGGCCGCCTCCGCCAGGACCGCGTCCGGCACCGCGCCGTCGGCATCGGCGGGCTTCCACGGCTCGCTGCGCACCCACTCGCTGCCACAGCCGGAGCACGCGAACAGCGGCAGGCCGGCGCGCCGGCGACCGGTGGGGCCCCACGAGCACAGCGTCCGGCACGGCGCCATGGCCAGCGGCGGCACGCCCGGGTCGGCGGGGTCGGCGGGGGCCCCGACAGGTGACTGGTCGTCGGCAGGCATGGCCCCTGTGTAGCACTCTGTGCCACCATCGGGCGCGGCGGTGGTCACGCCGGGTCACCTTGACCCGAGGGGGACCATGATGCGACCCTGAAGAGCAAGCCCCTCACCCCCTCAGCGCCCGCACCTTCTGGGCTGGGGAAGTGCATATTCCGGCATCCACCGCGGAGGACATCTATGGCCAAGGCACTCCTCGGGTACGTCGGCGGGACAGACCCCCGCCTTCTCGAGGAAGCGCGACGTCTGCGGGTGCGCGTTCGCGACCTGGAAGCGCAGATCATGCGACTCCAGGACGAGAACGATTCCCTCGCCGCCGCACTTCACGACGGTCAGCTCATGGCGCTCGACCCGGAGAACCATCGCGAGCCCGCGCTTACCTGATAACGAGCTCTAGCAAAGCCCCACCCGACGGGACGCCGACCGGCGTCCCGTCGTTCGTGTGTCCGGCCCGTCGGTGGCGGCGAGGCTGCGTGGGAGGGTCCGACCCGGCGGGTATTCTTCGGGCTGGCCTTCCCCAAGGACCAGGACCAGCGAGGAGCCTCGCACGTGTACCTCAAGAGCCTGACGCTTCGCGGGTTCAAGTCGTTCGCGTCCTCGACGACTCTGGCGTTCGAGCCCGGCATCACCTGCATCGTCGGCCCCAACGGTTCCGGCAAGTCCAACGTCGTCGACGCCCTCGCCTGGGTGATGGGCGAGCAGGGCGCCAAGTCGCTGCGCGGCGGCAAGATGGAGGACGTCATCTTCGCCGGCACCTCCGGCCGGGCCCCGCTGGGCCGGGCCGAGGTCGTGCTCACGATCGACAACACCGACGGTGCCCTGCCGATCGAGTACAGCGAGGTCACGATCTCGCGGACGATGTTCCGCAACGGGGGTTCCGAGTACGCCATCAACGGCCAGAGCTGCCGGCTGCTCGACGTCCAGGAGCTGCTCAGCGACTCCGGGATCGGGCGGGAGATGCACGTCGTGGTCGGGCAGGGCCAGCTCGACGGCATTCTCCATGCGTCGCCGGAGGACCGGCGCGGCTTCATCGAGGAGGCCGCGGGGGTTCTCAAGCACCGCAAGCGCAAGGAGAAGGCGCTGCGCAAGCTCGACGCGACCGAGGGCAACCTCAACCGGCTCAACGACCTCCTCAGTGAGATCCGCCGGCAGCTCAAGCCTCTGGGGCGGCAGGCCGAGGTGGCCCGCAAGGCGGTGGTGGTCCAGTCGGAGGCTCGCGACGCGAAGGCCCGGCTGCTCGCCGACGACGTCGTCAGCGTCCGCACGTCCCTGGAGCAGGAGCTCGCCGACGAGTCGGCTCTGCGTGAGCGCCGGGCCAGTGTCGAGTCGCAGCTCTCCTCCGGTCGCGAGGAGGAGGCGGCACTGGAGGAGGCCCTGCGCGAGGACGCGCCGCGGCTGGCCGCCGCCCAGGAGACGTGGTACCACCTGTCCGGGCTGCGCGAGCGCATCAAGGGCACCGCGAGCCTCGCCGCCGAGCGCATCCGCATCCTGGCCGACGAGCCCGACGAGGAGGACCGCCAGGGCCGCGACCCCGACGAGCTGGAGGCCGAGGCGGAGCGGGTCGACGGCCAGCAGCAGGCGATCACCGCCGAGGTCGACGACCTGCGCGGGGCTCTCGAGGGGGCCGTCGACGCGCGTCAGCGCGCCGAGGGTGCGCACCATGACGAGGACCGCCGGGTCGCAGGCCAGGTCCGGGCGCAGGCCGACCGCCGGGAGGGCCTGGCCAGGCTCACCGGACAGGTCAACGCGCTGAAGAGCCGGGCCGCCGCGGCCGAGGACGAGCTCGGAAGGCTCTCCACCGCGCACACCGAGGCCACCGCCCGCGCCGACCGCGCGCAGCACGAGTTCACCTCGCTCGAGACCCGGGTGGCGAGCCTCGACGCCGGCGAGCGCGGCCTCGACGCCGAGCACGACGCCGCGCACGCGCAGCTCGAGGACCTCACCGAGCGGCTGGCCAAGGTGCGCGAGGAGTCGCAGGAGGCCGAGCGCGAGCGGGCTGCGCTGACCGCCCGCAAGGACGCCCTCGAGCTCGGGCTGGCCCGCAAGGACGGCGCGGGCGCGCTGCTCGCCGCCAGCGACGACGTCTCCGGCCTGCTGGGATCGGTTGCCGCCCTGCTGACCGTGCGCGCCGGCTACGAGGCGGCCGTCGCCGCCGCGCTCGGCAGCGCCGCCGACGCCGTGGCGGTCGCGCACGTCGACGCCGCCATCCACGCGATCGGCCACCTGAAGGCCGACGACCTGGGGCGTGCCGGGCTGCTGCTCGGTGACGGCGCGGCCGGTGCCGACTCTGCCGACCAGGCCGAGCGGAGCCACGGTTCGGACCGCGACGGCTGGCCGGGTCTGCCGCCCGGCACCGCGTACGCCGTCGACGTCGTCGAGACGCCGGTGGCGTTGCGCGGGGCGCTGCAGCGTGCCCTGCACAAGGTCGCGGTGGTCGACGACCTCGACGCCGCGAAGCGCCTCGTCGCCGACCTGGCCGACGTCACCGCGGTCACCCGCGACGGTGACCTGCTCGGCGCGCACTACGCCGCCGGAGGCTCGTCGTCGGCGCCGTCGCTGATCGAGGTGCAGGCGGCAGTCGAGGAGGCGACCGAGCAGCTCTCGCAGGCTCATCACGGCTGCGAGCGGCTGCGCTTCGAGATCTCCCGGCTGGAGGAGGAGACGGCCGAGGCGCAGCGGCGCGTCGACGTCGCGCTGGCCCGGCTGCACGAGTCCGACGCCGCGCTGGCCGCGGTGGCCGAGGAGCTCGGACAGCTGGGGTCGCAAGCGCGGTCCGCGCGCGCCGAGGCCGACCGGGTGACACGGGCGATCGAGGAGGCCGAAACCGCCCGCGACCGCGACCTGGCCGGGCTTGCCGAGCTCGAGCAGCGCCTCGAGGGTGCCCAGCATGCACCTGAGGAGGACCCCGACACCGACGACCTCGAACGGCTCGCTTACGAGGCCAAGGACGCCCGCCAACGCGAGATGGACGCCCGGCTCGCCCTGCGTACCGCGGAGGAGCGCGCCCGCGCGCTGCACGGTCGTGCCGACTCGCTGCGTGAGGCGGCTCGCAAGGAGCGGGAGGCCCGGGCGCGGGCGGTCGCCCGGCGCGAGCGCCGGCTGCGCGAGTCCGAGGTGGCCCAGGCCGTCGGCCGTGCGGCGGCCGTCGTACTGGCCCGCCTGGAGCAGTCGCTGACATCGGCCGCGGACGAGCGCGGCCAGGCCGAGCGCGACCGGGGCGAGCGGGAGCGGCAGCTGTCGGCGGTCCGCGGCGGCGTACGCGAGCTCGACGCCGAGCTGGCCAAGCTCACCGACACCGTGCACCGCGACGAGATGGCCCGTACCGAGCAGCGGCTGCGCGTCGAGCAACTCGAGCAGCGCGCGATCGACGAGCTCGGGCTCGACCCGGAGACGCTGGTGGGGGAGTACGGCCCAGAGGTCCTGGTGCCCGCCCCGCCGCCGGCTCCTGACGAGGAGCGCGAGGTCGAACCCGAGCCCGTGCCGTTCGTGCGCGAGGAGCAGGAGAAGCGGCTGCGTTCGGCGCAGCGGCAGCTGACGACGCTGGGCAAGGTCAACCCGCTCGCACTGGAGGAGTTCTCGGCACTGGAGGAGCGGCACAAGTTCCTCACCGAGCAGCTCGAGGACCTGCGGAAGACCCGGCGTGACCTGCTCGACATCGTCCGCGAGGTCGACCAGCGCGTCGAGCAGGTGTTCACCGCGGCCTACGCCGATGTCGAGCGCGAGTTCGCCACGGTGTTCGCCCGGCTGTTCCCCGGCGGCGAGGGCCGGCTGGTGCTCACCGAGCCGGGCGACATGCTGATCACCGGCATCGAGGTCGAGGCCCGTCCGCCGGGCAAGAAGATCAAGCGGCTCTCGCTGCTCTCCGGCGGCGAGCGGTCACTGGTGGCGGTCGCGTTCCTGGTCGCCTTGTTCAAGGCGCGGCCGAGTCCGTTCTACATCCTCGACGAGGTCGAGGCCGCGCTCGACGACACCAACCTCGGTCGCCTACTGCGGATCTACGAGGAGCTGCGTGACAACAGCCAGCTGGTCGTGATCACCCACCAGAAGCGCACGATGGAGGTCGGCGACGCGTTGTACGGCGTGTCCATGCGCGGCGACGGTGTCACCACCGTCATCAGCCAGCGGCTGCGTGACTCAGAGCCGGCCTGAGCGCACCGATGAGCGAACGCCCCGCGCCGCTGACGCGCGCCGACTTCCCGGTCTTCCGCAGCATCACGACCCGCTGGGACGACGAGGACGTCTACGGCCACGTCAACAACGCCGCCTACTACGCATTCTTCGACACCACCGTCAACGCGTACCTGATCGAGGCGACCGGCACCGACATCCGCCGGTTGCCCGAGGTCGGGCTGGTCGTCGAGACCGGCTGCGTCTACCGGCGCGAGCTCAGCTTCCCCGAGCCGGTCGAGGTCGGGCTCGCCGTGGACCGGCTCGGCACCAGCAGCATCGTCTACCGCCTCGGGCTCTTCCAGGGCGGGTCGGACGAGGCCGCGGCCGAGGGCCGGTTCGTGCACGTCTACGTCGACCAGCAGACCCGCGAGGTCACCCCTGTGCCCGACCGCATCCGCGACGTGGTGGCCCCGCTGCAGCGTGCCTGAGCAGCGCGTTCGCCGGCGCATCCGTCGGTGGATGTGGCGAGGTTCACAAACAGTTACGGCAAAGTGACCGTCAGTCACCGGATCTGAGCGCATCATGTTCGCATGGCTCCCCGCTCGCTCCGGCCCGTCGCCCTGGTCTGCGTACCCCTCGTCGGCGCGCTGCTGCTCACCCTGCTGCTCGTGGCCCCGACCGGCGCCGCGCCCGCGCCTGCGCGATCCGAGGGCTCCCCGCTGACCAAGGGCGCGCCACCCCAGCCCGGGTTGTCCGCGGCGGCGACCGCGCCGGCGACCACAGCGGTTGCCGGCCAACCGAGGTTCGCCTCCCGGGTACCGGACCGCACCCGGCAGGTGGTGCGTACGGTCCGCACCCGGCGATGGTGTGCGAAGCGGTGGTGCACGAAGACGCAGGCCTGGCAAAAGGGTCCCGCGGGCCGATGGGTGAAGGTGCGCGAGTTCCGCTCCACGATCGGGCCGAACGGGTTCGGCAAGACGCGCGAGGGCGACAACCGCTCCCCGAGCGGGGTCTACCGGATCAAGGTGACGTTCTCGACCCGCGCGCAGGCACCCGGACCGATGCCGTGGCGGCGCCGGCTACCGACCTCGACCGTGACCAACTCCCACAACCGGCTGTACAACACCTGGATCGAGGAGCGTGGTCGCACCGACGGCGACCGCCCGTCGATGAGGTACGGCTTCATCGTCAACTACAACCACCCACGTCTGCGCGTGGGCGTCGGCCCCAAGCCGGTGATCGGCAAGGGCAGTGGGATCTTTTACCACACCTCGCGTCCCGGTAAGCGCTGGGTGCCCACCGAGGGCTGCACCCAGGTCGGCAACCCCAAGCGGATGCGCTGGATCGTGCGCTGGCTGCGCCCGAGCGCCCGGCCGCGGGTGGTCCAGGCGCTGTAGCCAACGGGAACGCCCCCGCACCGGCAGACCGGTGCGGGGGCGTCCGTGTGCGTAGCCGTCGTCAGACGGGCATCTTCGGGTCCTCGTCCTTCGCCGCGGCGGCGATCCGGTCCCCGGTCTCCTTGTCGATGGCCCGCCAGTAGTCGTAGACGCGCTCCTTGAGCCCTGGGGTGAGGCCGTAGAGCGTCCCGGCGACGTTGTCCACCAGCCGGGTGCGCTCGTCGGCGTCCATCACCTGCGTCAGCAGCGCGCGCGCCTGGCTGAAGTCGTCGTCGTCCTTGGCCAGCGGCTGCTTCTGCCGCACGATCTCGCCGGAGACGTCGAACACCGTGTCGGCCCACGGGTCGTCGGTCACCTGCGGACCCTCCTTGGTGTTCGGGTAGTACGGCGGCTGGCCGGCGCGGAAGCCGTAGCGCATCGGGCCATCCTGGTTGTACGACGCCACCTCGACCTTCGGCGAGTTCACCGGCAGCTGGTGGTAGTTCGGGCCGATGCGGTAGCGGTGCGTGTCGGCGTACGCGAAGATCCGGCCCTGCAGCATCTTGTCCGGCGAGAAGCCGATGCCCGGCACCAGCGCGCTGGGTTCGAAGGCCGCCTGCTCGATCTGGGCGAAGTGGTTCTCCGGGTTGCGGTCCAGCACCATCTTGCCGACCTTGATCAGCGGGTAGTCGCCGTGCGGGACCACCTTGGTCACGTCGAAGATGTTGTAGCGGTAGGTCAGGCCCTCCTCGTACGGGATCACCTGCACGTACAGCGTCCAGCTCGGGAACTCGCCCGCCTCGATCGAACGGAACAGGTCACGCCGGTGCACGTCGGGGTCGTTGCCCGCGAGCTCCGATCCCTCGTCGCTGGAGAGGTTCTCGACGCCCTGGTCGCACTCGAAGTGGTACTTCACCCAGAAGCGCTCACCCTGCGCGTTGACCCACATGTAGGTGTGCGAGCCGTAGCCGTTCATGTGCCGGTACGACCGCGGGATGCCCCGGTCGCCCATCAGGTAGGTCACCTGGTGCGCCGACTCCGGGTTGAGGGTCCAGAAGTCCCACCGCATCTCGAAGTCCTGCAGGCCCGAGGCGGGCTGCCGCTTCTGCGAGCGGATGAAGTGCGGGAACTTCATCGTGTCGCGGATGAAGAAGATCGGGGTGTTGTTGCCGACGAGGTCGTAGTTGCCCTCGGAGGTGTAGAACTTCAGCGCGAAGCCGCGGGGGTCGCGTGCCGTGTCGGCCGAGCCCATCTCACCGGCGACGGTGGAGAACCGCGCGAGCATCTCGGACTTCGCACCGGGCTGGAACATCGCGGCCCGGGTGTACTGGCTCACGTCCTCGGTGGTCTCGAAGTAGCCGAACGCCCCGGAGCCCTTCGCGTGCACGTTGCGCTCGGGCACGCGCTCGCGGTTGAAGTGCGCCATGTGCTCGACGAAGTGGAAGTCCTGCAGCATGAGCGGGCCGTTGGCACCGACACTCTGGGTGATCTCGTGGCTCGGTGCCGGTGCCCCGGTGTCGGTCGTCGCCCGAGGCGCGTTGCCGTTGGTCGGCTTGTCAGACATGTAGTGCTGTCCCCTTCGGTCGTGAGTACGTCGCAGTCTCGGCGGCAGGCCGCCGGTGCTGCGCGGGTTGGTTCACTTGCCTTGGCAGTCGGGGCAGCGGCCCCAGAACGTCACCTCGGCCTCGTCGACGACGAACCCGGCCACGTCCTCCGGCTCGAGGCAGGGCGCTCGGCCGACGACGCACTCGACGTCGACGACCGTGCCGCACTGGCGGCAGACGAGGTGGTGGTGGTTGTCCCCCACGCGCGCCTCGTAGCGGGTCGGCGATCCGGCAGGCTCGATGCGGCGTACCAGCCTGGCCTCGGCCAGCGCACCGAGGACGTCATAGGTGGCCTGGATCGAGACGCTGCCGAGCCGCTCGCCGACACGGTTGCGTACGTCCTCCACCGTGAGATGGCCACCCTGGGAGAGTGCCTCGAGCGTGGCCAGCCTCGGCCGGGTCACCCGCAGGCCACGCGACCGGAGTGTCTGCTCGGCGTCCATGGGCCCTACCACACCACAAACTCTGGAATGATTCAAGAATCGCGCCGAGGTTTGCGGAGCCTTTGGATGGGTTTCGACCCCATGGTCGTGCGACCATGGGCCCCGCGGGCCTCCAGCCGATCGGGCACCTCCGCGCAGAGAATCGGGGTAACAGCAGTGTCGATGTTCGTCGGGATGATGGTGGTTCTCGTGGCCATGGCGGCGATCGTGGTGCTCGCCGGGCTGGTCGTGGCCTACGTGGCATTCATCTCGCAGGGGAAGGACATCCCTCGGGCCGAGTGGCTCACCGGCGCGCTGCGCAGGCTCGTCCAGCGCTGGCACGTGCCCACCGAGCCGGCCGAGAGCAGCGACCCCGAGCAGCGGCTGCACGTCTACCAGGGCGGCATCCGGCAGCGCCCGCAGCCCTGAGCCTTCGCTCGCTCCGCCCCGACTCCGGCCCGGCTCCGCCCCGTCCAAGGGCGACGAGTGGCTTCCTCCAGACCCGGCTTCCGCATCGGGCATCTGAGAGGATGAGACATCGTGGGTGACTATCTCTTCCTCATCATCGGCCTGGCTGTGCTGGCCGTCCTCGTCGTCGCCGGTCTCGTCGTCGGCGGCGTCCGCCGCTCCCGTCGTACGCCGGAACCGCGCGGTGGCGTGGCGCCGGCCGAGCCGCGTGTCGGCGACGACGCGGAGACCCCCCGAGACAGCCCCACGCGCACGATCGAGGACGTCGCCCTTCCCGAGGCGGACCAGGACGTCGCCGCGCCGCCCGAGCCCGCCGTCGAGGTCGAGCGCCCCGAGCCGCCACAGGGCCGGCTCGTCCGGCTGCGCTCCCGGCTCGCGCGCTCGCAGACCACGTTCGGCAAGGCGCTGCTGTCACTGCTGTCGAGCGACCGCGTCGACGACGACACCTGGGAGGAGATCGAGGACACCCTGCTGACGTCCGACCTCGGCGTCGGTCCGACCCAGGAGCTGGTCGAACGGCTGAAGGAGCGGGTGCGCGTCGAGGGCGTCGACTCCGGCGAGGAGGCCCGGCGGATCCTGCGCGAGGAGCTGGTGAACCTCGTCGACCCGTCGCTGGACCGCGAGCTCAACGTACGGCGCTCCGAGGGCCTGCCCGGCGTCGCGCTGGTCGTCGGGGTCAACGGCTCCGGCAAGACCACCACGGTCGGCAAGATCGCCCGGGTGCTCGTCGCCCAGGACGCCGACGTCGTGCTCGGCGCCGCCGACACGTTCCGTGCGGCCGCCGCCGAGCAGCTGCAGACCTGGGGTGAGCGTGTCGGCGTCCACACCGTGCGCGGGCCCGAGGGCGGTGACCCGGCCAGCGTCGGCTACGAGGCCGTCCAGACCGGCATCGAGCGCGAGGCCGACACCGTGCTCGTCGACACCGCCGGCCGGCTGCACACCAAGACCGGGCTGATGGACGAGCTGGGCAAGGTGAAGCGGGTCGTCGAGAAGCTCGCGCCGGTGACCGAGGTGCTGCTGGTGCTCGACGCCACGACCGGTCAGAACGGCATGATGCAGGCCAGGGTCTTCTCCGAGGTCGTCGACGTGACCGGGATCGTGCTCACCAAGCTCGACGGCACGGCCAAGGGCGGCATCGTCATCGCCGTGCAGCGCGAGCTCGGCGTCCCCGTCAAGCTCGTCGGGCTCGGTGAGGGCGCCGACGACCTGGCGCCGTTCGAGGCCGAGGCCTTCGTCGACGCGCTGCTCGGTGAGGGCTCGCTGGCCTGAGAGCCGGCGCGCCCCGCGCCCGTCGGCGGCGCATTGCGTCGGCCCATTGCGTCGCTGTAACCCGGGCGTAACACCCGGTCCCTGGGTTTCACACCCACGCAACATGTCGCGGCGCTTCGCGAAATCTCGCACCGGCACTCTTCTCAGAGTCAGGTACTGCAGCTCGGCAGATGACAGCGCGGTCATGTGCTCGGCGGCATCCCCGATTCTCGAGGAGCCCACACATGGTGAACACCGGCGACACCGCCTGGATCCTCACCAGCGCCTCCCTGGTGCTGCTGATGACACCCGGCCTTGCGCTGTTCTACGGCGGGATGGTCCGCGTCAAGAGCGTCCTGAACATGATGATGATGAGCTTCGGGGCGATGGCGCTGATCAGCGTGCTCTGGGTGCTGTACGGCTACTCGTTCGCCTTCGGCGACGACGTCGGCCTCGGCCTGCTCGGCAGCCCCACCGAGTACCTCGGGCTCGCCGGCCTCATGGAGGACCTCACCTCGGAGTCCGGCGGCCTGCCGGCGATGGCCTTCGTCGGCTTTCAGGCCGTGTTCGCGATCATCACGGTCGCGCTGATCTCGGGGGCGATCGCGGACCGGGCCAAGTTCGGCACCTGGATGGTGTTCGCCGGCATCTGGGCCACGGTGGTGTACTTCCCCGTCGCGCACTGGGTGTTCGACTTCGACGCCGCAGGCCATGTCGGCGGCTGGATCGCCAACGACCTGCTCGCGATCGACTTCGCCGGCGGGACCGCGGTGCACATCAACGCCGGGGCGGCCGGCCTCGCACTGGCCCTGGTGCTGGGGAAGCGCCGCGGCTTCGGCAAGGAGCCGATGCGTCCGCACAACCTCCCGCTGGTGATGCTCGGAGCGGGTCTGCTGTGGTTCGGCTGGTTCGGGTTCAACGCCGGCTCGGCCGTGGCCGCCGACAACACCGCCGCGGTCGCCTGGGTCAACACGCTGGTGGCGACGGCCGCCGCCGCACTCGGCTGGCTGGCCACCGAGCGAGTGCGTGACGGGCACGCCACCTCGCTGGGCGCCGCCTCCGGCGTGGTCGCCGGGCTGGTGGCGATCACCCCGGCCTGCTCGGCGCTGTCGCCGGTGGGTTCGATCGTGCTCGGTCTGGTCGCCGGCGCGCTGTGCGCCCTGGCGGTGGGGCTGAAGTACCGTCTCGGCTACGACGACTCGCTCGACGTCGTCGGCGTGCACCTGGTCGGCGGCCTCGTCGGCACCCTCGGTGTCGGCTTCCTGGCAACCGCCGCCGCCCCGGCCGGGGTCGACGGCCTGCTGTACGGCGGCGGGGTCGACCAGCTGTGGCGGCAGGCGGTCGGTGCGGTCGCCGTACTCGCGTTCTCGTTCGTGGTCACCCTGGCGATCGGCATCCTGCTGCAGCGTACGGTCGGGTTCCGCATCGACGAGGAGGACGAGGTCACGGGCATCGACCTGGTGATCCACGCCGAGACCGGCTACGACCTGCACGCGGCCCAGGGCGCGACGAACCGGCCACAGGCCGGCGTCACGCCGACCACCCGGGAGACCACCAACAGCACCGGTGGCACTACCGGTGGCAGCACCGGTGGCAGCACCGGTGGCAGCACCAGCAGCAGCAAAGGAAGCGTGAGCGCATGAAGCTCGTGACCGCGGTCATCAAGCCGCACAAGTGGGAGGACGTCCGTACGGCGCTGGAGACCTTCGGGGTGACCGGGATGACGGTGACCGAGGCCAGCGGGTACGGCCGGCAGAAGGGCCACACCGAGGTCTACCGCGGCGCGGAGTACGAGGTCGCGCTGCTGCCCAAGGTGCGCGTCGAGGTGGTGGTCGACGAGCCCGACGTCGAGGACGTCGTCGAGATCATCGTCAAGAGCGCTCAGACCGGGAAGATCGGCGACGGCAAGGTGTGGGTCTCGCCGATCGACTCGATCGTGCGGGTCCGGACCGGCGAGCGTGACACGTCTGCCATCTGAGGCTGCCCCGTCGACGTCCCGCGTCGACACGGAGCGTGCGCGGGGTCCGCGTGCCGTGACCCCGCGCACGCTGCACGACCAGCGCAGTCGCCGCAGCGACGACAGCGACGCGTCGCTGCGAGCGCTGCTGGAGAGGGCGGTCCCGGAGCACACCGGGATCGCCCTCGTCGCCGTCGGCGGCTACGGCCGTCGCGAGATGTCGCCACAGTCCGACCTCGACGTGATGCTGCTGCACGCGCCCGGCCGCGCCGACGTAGCCGAGGTCGCCGAGCAGGTCTGGTACCCGCTGTGGGACGACGGCGTCCGGCTCGACCACTCGGTGCGCACACTCGACCAGGCCGAGGCCGCCGCGGGCGGCGACCTGCGCACGGTGCTCGGGCTGCTCGACTCCCGCCACGTCGCGGGCGACCCGACGCTCACCCTGCAGCTGCGCTCGCGGCTGCTCGCGCAGTGGCGTGCCGAAGCCCGGCGAAGGCTGCCGCAGCTGCAGCGGGAGAGCCGTGACCGCGCCGAGCGCGCCGGGGACCTGGCCTACGCCGCTGTCCCGGATCTGAAGGAGTCGCGTGGCGGGCTGCGCGACGGCGTGGTGCTGCGTGCGCTGGTGGCGAGCTGGCTGGTCGACGTACCCCATGCCGAGCTCGAACGGTGCCGGCGGGAGCTGCTCGCCGTCCGTGACGGTTTGCACCTGGTCACCGGGAGGCCCGGCGACCGGCTGCTGCCCGAGGTCGCACCCGAGCTGGCGGAGCTGCTCGGCGCCGGCGACGCGGTCGCCCTGCAGCGGTGGGTGCGCGCCCTGGCCCGGCGGATGACGCACCTGGCGACGCTCACCTGGCACCGGGTCGACGCCACGCTGGAGTCGCCCCGACGGAGCACGGGGGTACGCCGGCCGTCGCTGCAGCCGCTCGGTCCGGGAGTCGCGCGCTCGGGAGCCGAGGTCGTGCTCGACGGGCGGGCCCGGCCCGACCGCGACCCGCTGCTGATGCTGCGCGCCGCGGCAGAGGCCGCCGAACGCCGGCTGATGCTCGCGCCGTCGACGGCGACCCGGCTGGCCAGGCACCGGACGGTGCCGCCGTCGCCGTGGCCGCGCGCCGCGCGCGACCTGATGGTTCGGTTGCTGGGGTCGGGACCGTCCCTGGTCCCGGTCTGGGAGACGCTGGAGGAGGTGGACGCCCTCGAGAGCCTGCTGCCGGAGTGGGAGCGCATCCGGCTGCTGCCGTCGTCGGCGCCGGTTCACCGGTTCACCGTCGACCGGCACAGCGTGCAGACCTGCGTGGAGGCGTCCACGCTGATGCTGCGCGTGGGCCGTCCGGACCTGCTGCTCACCGCGGCGCTGCTGCACGACATCGGCAAGGGTGACCACGGGGACCACAGCGTCGCCGGTGCCGACATGGCCCGCGACATCGCCCGCCGGTGGGGCTTCTCCGTCACCGACGCCGACACGGTCGCCGACCTGGTGCGCCACCACCTGCTGCTGCCGCACACGGCGACCCGCCGCGACCTCGACGATCCGGCCACCCTCGCCCTGGTGGCCGAACGGGTACGCACACCGCAGTTCCTCGACCTCCTCGCCGCGCTCACCGAGGCCGACGCCCGCGCCACCGGTCCCGCCGCCTGGTCGGCCTGGCGCCGGGGCCTGGTGCGCGAGCTGGTCGGCCGCACCCGGGCCGCGCTGGTGGACGTGCCGGCCGAGGTGCGCGTCGAGCCGTGGCCGCAGGTCGCGGTGGGTCGCGCCTGGGTCGGCGCGGCGCCGTTCGACGGCGGGAGTGTGCTCACCGTCGGGGTCCCCGACCAGGTCGGGGTGCTCGCCGCGGTGTCGGCTGCGGTGACGGCAGCCGGGCTGCCGGTGCGTTCGGCCCGGGCGGCGGTCTGCGACGGGGTCGGGTGGAGCCGCTGGGAGGTGGCCGACGGGCACGTGGACCCGGCCCGCGTGCGCCAGCGGCTGCTCGGCGTTCTCGACGGGACCGCGCCGGCGCGCGACCTGCGTCCTCCGCAGGGGCGGCGTCCACCGCAGGTGGAGACGCGGCCCGAGGAGTCGGCCCGGGCAACGGTGCTGGAGGTCCGCGACAGCGACTGGCGAGGGCTGCTGCACACGGTGTGCTCGGCACTGGCGGGCGCGGGCGTGGAGGTCCGCTCGGCGCACGTGGAGACGCTCGGACCGCAGGCCGTCGACGTCTTCTACGTGTGTGAGCCCGGCTCGGGGCCGCTGTCCGACACGCGTACGGTCGAGGCCGTGGATGCCGTGCGCCGGGCACTCGAAGGCGCCGGCTGACCGACGCCCGGACACCGGCCGGTGCTGCGCTGCCCCGTCGGTGGTTGGGCGTCAGCAGATACGCTGGTGCGGATCGTCCGAGTCACCGTGCCCGGACCCATGCATCGCTCGCTCGACCACTGAGGACTTCTGACCCGTGTTCGCAACGCTCCAGGACCGGCTCGCCACCACGTTCAAGAACCTGCGTGGCAAGGGCAGGCTCTCCGACGCCGACGTCGACGCCACCTGCCGCGAGATCCGGGTCGCGCTACTGGAGGCCGACGTGGCCCTCCCGGCGGTCAAGCAGTTCGTGGCGGCGATCAAGGAGCGGGCGCGCGGCGCGGAGGTGCACGACGCGCTCAACCCCGCCCAGCAAGTCATCAAGATCGTCAACGACGAGCTCATCGCGATCCTCGGCGGCGAGACCCGCCGGCTGCGGGTGGCGTCGCGGCCGCCGACGGTGATCATGCTCGCCGGCCTGCAGGGCTCGGGTAAGACCACGCTGGCCGGCAAGCTCGCCCGCTGGCTCAAGGACCAGGGTCACACGCCGATGCTGGTGGCCGCCGACCTGCAGCGCCCGAACGCGGTCAACCAGCTGCAGGTGGTCGGCGGGCAGGCCGGAGCCACGGTGTACGCCCCGGAGCCGGGCAATGGCGTCGGCGACCCGGTTGAGGTGGCCCGCGGCGGCGTGGCGGAGGCCAAGCGCACGCTGCACGACATGGTGGTCGTGGACACCGCCGGGCGTCTCGGCGTCGACGCGGAGATGATGCAGCAGGCCGTCGACATCCGCGACGCCGTACACCCGGACGAGACGCTGTTCGTGGTCGACGCGATGATCGGGCAGGACGCCGTCACGACCGCGCAGGCATTCCTCGACGGCGTCGGCTTCGACGGCGTGGTCCTCACCAAGCTCGACGGCGATGCCCGCGGTGGCGCCGCGCTCTCGGTCGCCCAGGTCACCGGCCGCCAGGTGATGTTCGCGTCGTCGGGGGAGAAGCTCACCGACTTCGACGTGTTCCACCCCGACCGGATGGCCTCGCGCATCCTCGGGATGGGCGACATGCTCACGCTGATCGAGCAGGCCGAGAAGACCTTCGACGCCGAGCAGGCCGAGAAGGCGGCGGCCAAGCTGCAGGGCAAGGGCGGCGACTTCACACTCGACGACTTCCTGCAGCAGATGCAGGCCGTACGCAAGATGGGCTCGCTGTCGAAGATCTTCGGGATGCTGCCCGGGATGGGGCAGTTCAAGGACCAGATCGACAACATCGACGAGCGCGACATCGACCGCATCGCCGCGATCATCCAGTCGATGACGCCCGGGGAACGCGACAACCCCAAGGTCATCGACGGCTCCAGGCGCTCCCGGATCGCCCGCGGTTCCGGTGTCGCGGTGAGCGAGGTCAACAACCTCGTCGACCGGTTCTTCGAGGCCCGCAAGATGATGATGTCGATGGCCAAGGGCGGCGGCATGCCGGGGATGCCGGGTGCTCCCGGGATGCCCGGCGTGGGCAAGCGCGGGAAGGCCAAGCAGGCGCCGAAGAAGGGCAAGTCCAAGCGGGGCTCGGGCAACCCGGCCAAGCGGGCGCAGCAGGAGGCCGCGTCGGCCCAGCGCGCGCAGCAGGAGAAGGACTCCGGGGCAGCGTTCGGGTTCGGCGGCAACGAGCCCGCGGCCGACGAGGACTTCGAGCTCCCCAAGGAGCTGCGCAACCTGATGGACAAGTCCTAGTCACCAGGCAGCCGGTCATGCGGACCGCACATCGGTCCACATCATGCGGACCGCACATCGACTGGTGTGCGAGGTCGGCTGACCGGTTGCCTGTCGGCGTTGCGTTAGCGTCTGCGCATGAGTGAGGCGATCCACGTCCGGGGTGTCGTGCTGCCCGAGGGCGAGCAGCGCGACCTGTACGTCGTCGACGGGCACGTGACCTACGACGCGCCGCGGGATGCCCAGACGGTCGCGCAGGGATGGGTTCTCCCGGGTCTGGTCGACGCGCACTGTCATGTCGGCCTCGACGTCAACGGGCCGATCGACGAGCCCACCCAGGAGCAGCAGGCGCTGGACAACCGCGAGATCGGTGCGCTGCTGCTGCGTGACGCCGGTTCGGCCTCCGACACCCGCTGGATCGACGACCGGGACGACCTGCCGCGCCTGATCCGCGCCGGTCGCCACCTCGCGCGCCCGAAGCGCTACATCCGCAACTTCGCGCACGAGATCGAGCCGCACGAGCTGTCGGCGTACGTCGCGCAGGAGGCCCGGCGCGGCGACGGCTGGGTCAAGCTGGTCGGGGACTGGATCGACCGCGACCTCGGCGACCTCGGCCCGTGCTGGCCGCGGGAGGCGCTGGAGCAGGCGATGGCCACCGCGCACGAGCACGGGGCACGCGTCACCGCGCACGTGTTCGGGGAGCACGCGCTGCCCGACCTGATCGCCTCCGGAATCGACTGCATCGAGCACGGCACCGGGCTGTCCGAGGACCTGATCGACACGATGGCCGCGGGCGGCGTCGCGCTCGTGCCGACGGTCAAGCAGCTCGACCTGTTCCCGAACTACGCCGGCGCGGCTTCGGAGAAGTTCCCCACGTACGCGGCGCACATGACCGAGCTGTTCGAGCGCCGGAAGCCGACGATCGCCGCCGCCTACGAGGCCGGCGTACCCGTCTATGCCGGCACCGACGCCGGCGGAGTGCTCCCGCACGGACTGATCGCCGAGGAGGTCGCCGGGCTCGCGGAGTACGGGCTCAGCGCGTACGACGCGCTGGGAGCCGCCAGCTGGCGGGCGCGCGAGTGGCTGGGCCTGAACGCCACGCTGGAGGAGGGCGCACCGGCAGACCTGGTGGTCTACCCGGCCGACCCGCTGCAGGACCTCGCCGTCCTCACGGCGCCCTCACGGGTCGTGCTGCGCGGCCGGGTGGTGCGCTGAGGGCCCTGCGCTGAGGGCCCTGCGCTGAGGGCCCTGTGCTGACCGGTTGGTGCTGACCGCTTGCCCCGGACCGGTTGGAGCCGGACCGGTTGGAGCCGGTCCGGGCCCGTCTGGCACAATGGTCCGCGACTTCGACCGTGAGCGGCCCCTCTCACCGCGGCGCGTCGGATCCACCGAGCCCACCCGCCCGTGTCCCCACCCGGCGCGCGGTGACTCACCACATACACACGTTAGGGAGACACCACACCCGTGGCCGTCAGGATTCGTCTGAAGCGTATGGGCAAGGTCCGTACGCCCTTCTACCGCATCGTCGTCTGCGACTCGCGCACCAAGCGCGACGGTCGCGTGATCGAGGAGATCGGCACCTACAACCCCAAGGCCGACCCCTCGGTCATCCACGTCGACTCCGAGCGCGCACAGCACTGGCTGGGAGTGGGTGCGCAGCCGTCCACCCCGGTGGCGGCGATCCTGAAGCTCACCGGCGACTGGCAGAAGCACAAGGGCGAGACGGTGACGCCGACGCTCAAGGTGGCCGAGCCCCGTCGCGACAAGACCGAGATCTTCAACGAGGCTCTCAAGGAGTCGCACAGGGAGCCCAAGTCCGAGGCCGTGACGAAGAAGGCCGCGAGGCCGGACAAGGGCGCTGACAAGGACGCGGAGAAGGGCGCCGAGAAGAGCGCGGAGAAGAGCGCGGACTCCAAGGCCGACGAGGTGCAGCGCGCCGACAAGGACCACGCCGAGCAGGCGTCGGGCTCCGCGGACGACACCGAGAAGGCCGCCGACTCCGGCGAGCAGGCGAAGAGCGAGGACTGACCCGTGCTGTCCGAGGCGCTCGAGCACCTGGTCCGGGGCATCGTCACCCATCCCGATGACGTCAGTGTCCGGTCCCGCAACACCAAGCGCGGTCGGCTGCTCGAGGTGCGGGTGCATCCCGAGGACCTCGGCAAGGTGATCGGTCGCGCCGGACGCACTGCCAACGCGGTCCGCACGGTCGTCAGCGCGCTGGCCGGCAAGGGCGGCGCCCGGGTCGACATCGTCGACGTCGACCGGAGGCCCTAGGGCACGCCCCTAGGTCCGTCTCCGTGGACGTGGTGGTCGGGCGGATCGGTCGTGCGCACGGCGTCCGCGGTGAGCTGGCCGTGGAGGTGCGCACCGACGACCCCGCTCGGCGGTTCGCCGTCGGCTCCTGCCTGCGCACCGACCCGGTGTCGGCCGGCCCGCTGACCGTCGCCGCCACCCGGCCGCACAGCGGCCGGCTGTTGGTGCGGTTCGAGGAGGTCCCCGACCGGTCGGCCGCGGAGGGTCTGCGCGGGGTCCTGCTGACGGCCGAGGCACTCGACCCGGAGCCGGCCGACGACCCCGAGGAGTTCTTCGACCACCAGCTGGTGGGTCTCGCGGTCGCCGACCACACCGGTGCCGTTGTCGGCGAGGTGGTGGAGGTCGTGCACAACCCCGCTCATGAGCTGCTGCGCGTACGCCGGGTGGACGGCGGCGACGCGCTGGTGCCGTTCGTGACCGCGCTCGTGCCCGAGGTCGACATCGAGAGCCGGCGTGTCACCGTCGCCGACCGGCCTGGGCTGCTCGACCCCGAGCAGATGGGATAGCCCGACCATGCGCATCGACCTGGTGTCGATCTTCCCGGACTACTTCGGTCCACTCGACCTGTCGCTGGCCGGCAAGGCCCGCGCCGCTGGCCTGCTCGAGGTGGCCACCCACGACCTGCGCTCATGGACCCGCGACCGGCACCACACGGTCGACGACACGCCGTACGGCGGCGGTGCCGGCATGGTGATGAAACCCGAGCCGTGGGGCGCGGCGCTCGACGCGCTGGCCCCGCCCGGCGCGGACCAGCCGCGGCTGCTGGTGATGACGCCCTCGGGCCGGCGGTTCGACCAGCGGCTGGCCGAGGAGCTGGCCGCGGAGCCGTGGCTGGTGTTCGCCTGCGGGCGCTACGAGGGCATCGACCAGCGGGTCGTCGACGACGCCGCGCAGCGGATGCGCGTCGACGAGGTCAGCATCGGCGACTACGTCCTCAACGGCGGCGAGGTCGCTGCGCTGGTCGTGATCGAGGCCGTCGTCCGCCTGCTGCCGGGGTTCATGGGCAACCCAGAGTCGCTGCGCGAGGAGTCGCACGCCACCGGCGCCGGTGGCGGGCTGCTGGAGTACCCCGTCTACACGAAGCCTCCGCAGTGGCGTGGTCGCAGCGTCCCCGACGTCCTGCTGTCCGGGCACCACGGCAACGTCGCACGCTGGCGGCGCGACCAGGCGATCCGGCGTACGGCGCAGCGTCGGCCGGACCTGATCGCGGGCCAGGACCCGGTCGAGTGGGACCGGCACGACCAGCAGGTCCTGGACGCCTGGCGCGCCGAGGAGGCAGGCGACTGAGCACCGGCCGGAGCGGAGGCCGATTTAGCAGCGCCCTGGGCCCTGTGGCAGACTTGTCCGTCGGCGTCACGCACGTCCGGAACCGCCTCGCCGTCCGCGAGCGGCACCACGGTCCTCCTGCCATGGGGGGAGCACCGACGACGCGGCAGGTGACGCCCGACACGCAGACACCCCCACATCCGTGGGTGACCCATGGCACCGGCGAGGAAGCGAACTCTCATGCCCAACGCAATCGACGCTCTGGACTCCGCGGTCGCCCGCGACGACATCCCGGAGTTCCGTCCCGGTGACACCGTGAAGGTGCACGTGAAGGTCGTGGAGGGCAACCGCTCCCGCATCCAGGTGTTCCAGGGGGTCTGCATCCGCCTGCAGGGCTCCGGCATCCGCCGTACCTTCACGGTCCGCAAGATCAGCTTCGGCGTCGGGGTCGAGCGCACGTTCCCGCTGCACACCCCGATCGTCGACAAGATCGAGGTGTCGACGCGAGGCGACGTGCGCCGCGCGAAGCTCTACTACCTGCGCAACCTGCGCGGCAAGGCCGCCAAGATCAAGGAGCGCCGTGAGCCGACGCCGGGCAAATGAGCCGCTGCGCGTTACGCTCGCTAAGTGGCTGAGTCCGACGACTTGAACGACCGCGACCCCGGCTCGACCGACGGGTCGCGGTCTTCTGTTGTGGGCGACGCGGAGCCGGCAGGGGCCGCCACGGCCGGCCGTGCGGCGCGTCCGACCGTCACGACCGCGCGCCGCGCCGGCCACCGCCGCGCCACCGTCAAGCGCCGCGAGCTGCCGCTGTGGCAGGAGATGATCCTGCTGCTCGCGATCGCGCTCGGGCTGGCGATCCTGCTCAAGTCGCTGTTCGTGCAGGCCTTCTACATCCCGTCGGCCTCGATGCACGACACGCTGATCGAGAACGACCGCATCCTCGTCGAGAAGCCGTCGTACTGGTTCGACCAGCCGCAGCGCGGCGACATCGTCGTGTTCGACGACCCCGGCGGTTGGCTCAGCGCCGGTGACCGCATCGGCGGCAACCTGATCACCCAGGCGATGGAGTTCGTCGGCCTCTACCCCAGCGGCAACCACCTCGTGAAGCGGGTCATCGGCGTGGCCGGCGACCGGGTCCGCTGCTGTGACAAGCAGGGCCGGATCCGGGTCAACGGCGTGCCCCTGGACGAGTCCGAGTACCTCCCCGACTTGGTGAAGCCCTCGACGCAGGACTTCAGCGTCCGGGTGCCCGAGGGCAAGCTGTGGGTGATGGGGGACAACCGTCCGGCCTCGGCCGACTCACGGGCGCACCTCGGCGACCCCGGAGGCGGGTTCATCCCGGTCGACGACGTCGTCGGTCGCGTCTTCGTGACCGTGTGGCCGCTGGACCGCGCGCAGCTCACCGACCAGCCGGATACGTTCGGGCGGCTCGAGGGGACCGGATGAGCCGGGGGTCCAAGGGGGGCCAGTCGTCGTCTGAGGGCCGGTTCGGTCGCTTCCTGGTCGAGACGGTCCTGCTCGTTGTCGTCGCGGTCACAGTCGCGGCCCTGCTGCGGATGTTCGTCGTGCAGGCGTTCGTCGTGCCGAGCGGCTCGATGCTGCCGACCATCGAGCAGACCGACCGGATCGTGGTCTCCAAGCTCAGCGATCCCGAGCGCGGCGACGTGATCGTGTTCGAGGACCCGGGCGGCTGGCTGCCGGCCGGAGGCGTCGTACCGGGTCGAACCGGGGTGATCGCCGACGCTCTGGAGTTCATCGGCGTGCTGCCGGCCAGCGACACCGGCTACCTGGTCAAGCGGCTCGTCGGCCTGCCCGGTGACCGCGTCGCGTGCTGCGACCGGCAGGGCCGGGTGACGGTGAACGGCGATCCGCTGAACGAGCGCTACCTAGCCCCCCGCACCGAGCCGTCGATCCAGCGCTTCGACGTGGTCGTCCCGCGCAACGCGGTGTGGGTGATGGGCGACAACCGGGCCAACTCCGGCGACTCGCGGCCGCATCTGGCCGACGGCACCGCGTTCGTCCCGATGGGCAACGTGGTGGGTCCCGCGTTCGCGATCGTGTGGCCGTTGTCCGACATCACCAGCCTGGACGCCCCGAAGGCGTTCGCGGGCGTGCCGCCGCCGGACCGGCCGGCGCCGCGCGAGCCCGTCGTACGCACTTCGCGCGGGTGACCCACGCCGACCTCCCGCGGCTGGCCTATTCTCGGTGCTGATGAGTGTGATGCCTCGCGCGGCCACCGTGCGTCGTGATGCCGGTCTGTACGGCTACGAGCGGGCCCTGCGCAGGGCCGGGTTCGACCCCATCGCCGGGGTGGACGAGGCCGGTCGTGGCGCTTGCGCCGGACCGCTGGTGGCCGCGGCGGCGATACTGCGCGAGGGCAAGGGCGGGCAGGTTCCTGGCCTGGCCGACTCCAAGCTGCTGACCGCGCAGGCGCGCGAGCGCTGCTACAAGCAGGTCGTACGCCGCGCCGCCGCGTGGTCGGTCGTGGTGATCTCCGCCCAGGAGTGCGACCGGCTCGGCATGCACGTCGCGAACGTCGAGGCCCTGCGTCGAGCCCTCGCGAGGCTCACCGTCGTGCCGTCGTACGTCCTCACCGACGGCTTCCCCGTCGACGGTCTCGGGCTGCCGGGGCTCGCGGTGTGGAAGGGCGACCGGGTCGCGGGCTGCATCTCCGCCGCATCGGTGATCGCCAAGGTGACGCGCGACCGGATCATGGCCGAGATGCACGAGGACTTCCCCGACTACGACTTCGCGACGCACAAGGGCTACATCACCCGGGAGCACCAGGCCGCGCTGCGCGAGCACGGACCGTGCTACGAGCACCGGCGGCGGTTCGTCAACGTGCGCCGTGCGGCGTTGCGGCCCGACGCGAGTGTCCCGGTCGAGGAAGACTGGGCCGAGTGCGATCCGGCCGAGCTCGATTCGGAGGGGCCGCAGGCCTGGGAGGACCTGGAGGGGGAGCTCACGAGGGCCGAGATGACGCAAGCCGAGATGACGGGATGAGCGGACGACGGGTGCGCGCGGTGCCGGCGGTCGCATCGAGGGAGCGGTGACGATGAGTGCGGAAGAGCTCGAGAAGTACGAGGCCGAGATGGAGCTGCAGCTCTATCGGGAGTACCGCGACGTCGTCAGCATCTTCAAGTACGTCGTCGAGACCGACCGGCGCTTCTACCTGTGCAACGCGGCGGACCTCAAGGTGCGTACCGAGGGCAACGACGCGTACTTCGAGGTGACGATGTCGGACGCGTGGGTGTGGGACATCTACCGGCCGGCGCGGTTCGTCAAGAACGTCAAGGTGGTGACGTTCAAGGACGTCAACATCGAGGAGCTCGCGAAGAGCGACCTCGAGCCGCCGAAGAACACCGGCTTCTCGCGGTAGGCCGGGGTTAGGGCCCCGGCGCTCGGGGGTACGGGCACGCCGTAGCGTGCAAGGACCCGCCGAACAGGAGGTGCAGCGATGACCCAGCCGTCGGAGGAGCAGCAGTTCGACGAGGTCTACGACGGACCCGACCCCGACGTGGAGTCGGTCGAGGAGGCCGTCGAGCTCGACGACGAGGGCCTCACCACCGACGAGCTCCGGCCCGAGGAGGAGGTCACGGAGTTCGACCCCCCGCAGGAGCCGTCGACGCCGACGTCGGAGGGGCTCACCGCCCGCGACGAGGAGTACGGCGAGACCATCGACGAGCGGCTCGCCCAGGAGGAGCCCGACGTCTGACCGGTTCGAACGGTCGCGCCGAGATTGCGCGAGTGGCCCGGCGGTGCGGGATGAGTCCGGGCCCGATCCCGTCCACAACCGGCCACGGTCCGGCCGCCGTCCACAACGGCCCTGCGTGCTGCTGAACCTTCCGGCCCGGCCGAGGAGGCTGGTCGCCGGAGGTGGTGGCCGTGCCCAGCACGCAGCAGCAGCGCAGCGCCCTCGGTCGGTACGGTGAGGACGTCGCGACCCGGCACCTCGTCGACTCGGGCATGGTCGTGCTGGCCCGCAACTGGCGATGTCCCCACGGGGAGATCGACGTCGTGGCCCGCGACGGCGCCACGCTGGTGGTGTGTGAGGTCAAGACCCGTCGTGGCCTCGACTACGGCACGCCACTGGAGGCCGTCACCGCCCGCAAGATGCTGCGGCTGCGCCAGCTGGCCACGCGGTGGCTCGACGAGGCCGGCCTCGACCCGCCCGACGTGCGCATCGACGTGGTCAGCGTCCTGGTGCGTGCTCAGGGTGCCGCGGTGGTCGAGCACCTCCGCGGGGTGGCCTGATGCCCGCGGGGTGGGCGAAGGCGCTGTCGGTCGGGTTGCAGGGCGTGCAGGGCCACCTGGTCGAGATCGAGGTGCACATCGGCGCCGGCCTGCCGCGCACGGTTCTGGTCGGGCTTCCCGACGCCGCGCTGAGCGAGGCACGTGACCGCTGCAAGGCGGCGGTGTGCAACAGCAACCTGCCCTGGCCCAACCGGCAGCTGACCGTCGGGCTCTCCCCGGCCGACCTGCCCAAGAAGGGCGCGCACTTCGACCTCGGGATCGCGCTGGCGGTGCTCGCCGCCTCCGAGGCGGTGCCCGTCGACGCCGTGGCGGGTGTCGTGGTGCTCGGCGAGCTGGCGCTCGACGGTCGGCTGCGGGCCGTTCCGGGGGTCCTGCCGGCCGTGCTCGCGGCCGCGGAGCGGGGCATCGAGCGGGTGATCGTGCCCGAGTCCAACGCCGACGAGGCGATGCTGGTCATCGGTGTGGAGGTGCTCGGCGTCCGGTCGCTCGCGCAGGTGGTGGCGTTGTTGCGAGGGGAGCCACCACCAGAGGCGCCGCCGGTGCCGCCGTTGTCGGCCGAGACCAGGATGCTCGGCTGTTCGGAACGCACCCGTGACCTCGACATGGCCGACGTGGTCGGCCAGCCGGAGGCCAGACGCACGCTGGAGACTGCTGCGGCCGGCCGGCACCACGTGCTGCTCGACGGGCCCCCGGGAGCCGGCAAGACGATGCTGGCCGAGCGACTGCCAGGTCTGATGCCCGACCTGCCGCATGGTGAGGCGCTCGAGGTCACGGCCGTGCACTCGGTGGCCGGGGTGCTGCCGCCCGGCGTGCCCCTGATCACCCGGCCGCCGCTGCTCGACCCGCACCACTCGGCGTCGACGGCGTCCATCGTCGGCGGCGGTAGCCGCGTCATCCGGCCGGGCTCGATGAGCCTGGCGCACCACGGGGTGCTCTTCCTCGACGAGGCACCTGAGTTTCACCGTGACGTCCTGGAGGCCTTGCGCCAGCCGCTGGAGAGCGGTGAGATCGCGATCGGCCGCGCGGAGCGGGCGTCGCGGTTCCCGGCTCGCTTCCTACTGGTGCTGGCGGCCAACCCCTGCCCCTGCGGCGGGCTGACCGGCAAGGCCACCCACTGCCAGTGCTCGCCCTCGGCGATCCGCCGCTACCGAGACCGCATCTCCGGGCCGATCCGTGACCGCATCGACCTGCAGCGCACTGTGCGGCCCGTGACCGCGCGGGCGATGCGTGCCGACCTCGAGCACGCCGAGCCCACCTCGGTCATCGCCTCCCGCGTCCGCGACGCGGTCGAACGTCAGCAGGCACGGCTTGGCGCGACCCCGTGGACCCGCAACGCCGAGGTGCCGGGCCCGGTGCTGCGTCGACGCTTTCGGCCCGACCCGGACGCGCTGCGGGTGATCGAGGACGCCGTCTCCCGCGGTCGGCTGACGGCGCGAGGTGCGGACCGGGTCGTGCGGGTGGCGTGGACGCTGGCCGACCTCGGCGGCAGCGACCGGCCAGGGATCGACGAGGTGGGCGAGGCCTTCCTGCTGCGCACCTCGGGGGCGCTGCCGGGCAGGGTGGAGATCGGTGCTCCGTCATGAGCTCGCCGACCCACGCCGAACGCCGCGCACGCGCGACCCTCACGCGCATCGCAGAGCCCGGCGACGTCGCCTTGGCCGCCCTTGTCGACGAGCACGGACCCGAGGCCGTCGTCGACGGGCTGCGCTCCGGTCAGACCTTCGACCGCGGACGCTCGGGTGCCTGGCGGGTGCGGCTGGCGGGCTACGACCCCGACAGCGACCTCGAGCAGGCCGACCGCGTCGGCGGCCGCCTCGTCTGTCCCGACGACGCCGAGTGGCCCGAGGCCCTCGACGACCTGCGTCCGGTGCTCGCCCTGGAGCGGCGTCCTGCCGGAGGCCGTGGCTCCGAGCCGATCCGCAGCGGCGGGTCGCCGCTCGCCCTGTGGGTGCGAGGGAGCGTCCCACTCGACGAGGTGTGCGCGACTTCCGTTGCCGTGGTGGGCTCACGTGCGGCGACCGCCTACGGCACCGAGGTTGCCGGTGACCTCGGTTACGCCGTCGCCGATCGCGGGGTGACGGTGGTCTCCGGTGCGGCGTACGGCGTGGACAGCGCGGCCCACCGTGGCGCGATCGCCGCCGGGGCACCGACCGTGGCAGTGCTGGCCTGTGGCGTCGACGTGAGCTACCCGCGTGGGCACGCCTCCCTGCTGGAGCGGATGTCGGAGACCGGGCTGGTGATCTCCGAGGTTCCGCCGGGCAGTACCCCCAACCGGATCCGGTTTCTGATCCGCAACCGGCTGATCGCGGCCATGAGCCGCGGCACCGTGGTGGTGGAGGCGGCGCTGCGGTCCGGGGCGCTCAACACCGCGCGCTGGGCAAACGAGCTGATGCGCCCGGTGATGGGCGTGCCCGGGCCGGTGACCTCGGCCCTGTCGGCCGGCGTGCACCAGCTGCTGCGAGAAGGCATGGCGGTGCCGGTGACCGATGCCGACGAGGTGCTGGAGACGATCTCGGCTATCGGCGAGAACACGCTGCCGATGCGGCACGGTGAGAGCCGGCCACGCGACCGGCTCGACGAGCTGTCCTTGCGCGTCCTCGAGGCTGTCCCCGCGGTGCGGGCAGCCACCTCCGAAGGGATCGCCCGTACGGCGGGGCTGACCGTGCAGGAGGTGGGCGTGCGGTTGGGTCGGCTGCTGCTGCAGGACTTCGTCGAGCAGCGCGGCGACCGATGGCGGCTCTCGGCGGCCGCCCGGGGCGACGTGGAGTGGACCGCAGCTTGGAGCGCCGCGAGGGACGCGACGACCAACACAGCGGAGGAGGCGGACGGCTGACGGGTCGGTCGATGCCTCCTGTTCAGGTGGCGGAGGAGGCGAGCGGTTGACCCGGCTGGTTGACGGGTCCGGTCGTCGCGGCCGGCGGCGCGTGGCGGCTTCTCGCGCGCGGTCACCAGTGACGCGGCGCGCCTTCTTGCCGCGGGGGCGCCGTCAACGCATCGTCAGCACGTGAGCCACGAAGACTCCACCGGGCGCCGCGACTCGGCGCCGGCCGACGCGTCGTCCGAGGCGGCGGATCCGGCCCCGGCGCCCGAGGCGGTCGCCGACCCGCCGGGGGAGGCGCTGTCGGAGGAGCACGCCCGGCTGCTGGCCGACTACGAACGGCATCTGCAGGCCGAACGCGACCTCACCCCGCACACCGTGCGCGCGTATCTCGCTGATGTTGAGTCACTGCTCCTGCACGTCCAGCGGCTCGGCGATGGCAGGTTCTCCGACCTCGACCTGCGCGGCCTGCGCAGCTGGTTGGCCAGGCAGCGCACCCAGGGCCTCTCCCGCACGACCATCGCCCGGCGGGCGACCGCGGCGCGGGTCTTCACCGCGTGGGCGCAGCGCACCGGCCGGGCCGGGAGCGACGCCGGGGCGCTGCTGGGGTCGCCCAAGGCGCACCGGGTGCTGCCGCCGGCGTTGCGGCACGACGAGGTGCGCGGGCTGCTGGATGCGGTCGCCGAGGCAGCCCTGGACGGCAGCGCGGTCGGCCTCCGGGACGTGGCAGTCGTCGAGCTGCTGTACGCGACCGGGATCCGGGTGGGTGAGCTGGTGTCACTGGACGTGGACGACCTCGACTGTGAGCGCCGGGTGCTGCGGGTGTTCGGCAAGGGCCGCAAGGAGCGCACTGTGCCCTATGGCAAGCCCGCTGCCGAGGCAGCCGCGGCCTGGCTCACCCGAGGGAGACCGCATCTCGCCGGGCCGCACTCGGGGGGTGCGATGTTCCTCGGCGTGCGCGGGGGCCGGCTGGACCAGCGCGCCGTGCGTCGGCTGGTGCACGCGCGGGTCAACGAGGTGCCGGGCGCTCCCGACATCGGCCCGCACGGCCTGCGACACACTGCCGCGACCCACCTGCTCGAGGGGGGAGCCGACCTGCGCAGCGTGCAGGAGCTCCTCGGGCACGCCTCGCTCGCCACGACGCAGATCTACACGCACGTGTCGGCCGACCGACTCCGCAAGGCCTTCGAACAGGCCCACCCGCGCGCATGAGCGGTCACACCCGGCCGAAGTAGTCGGGTGCCGCCCAGGAGTGCATGCCCTCGATCCGGACGGTGGTGCCCGGGCGCGGCGCATGCACGACCTGGCCGTTGCCGAGATAGAGCGCCACGTGGAAGATCGCGTGCGGCCCGCTCCCACCCGACCAGAACACCAGGTCGCCCGGGCGCAGCTGCCCCTCGGTGATGGGCGCGGTCTCGAGGTACTGCGCGGCGCTGTAGTGCGGCAGCGACCTGCCGGCCGCGGCCCACGCGGCCATGGTCAGCCCCGAGCAGTCCCAGCTGTCCGGTCCC
>DATMEB010000276.1:0-13591 GCA_035557095.1 Nocardioidaceae bacterium
GCTGGTGGGCCTGTTCGTGAAGCTGCTCAAGATCCCGACGCCGCTGCTGTTCTCGGGAGTGCTTGCGTTCGTAGTGCTCGGCGCCTACGCGCTCACGTTCAACATCTTCAGCATGCTGCTGCTCCTGGTGTTCGGCGCGCTGGGCTACTTCATGCAGGAGTACGACTTCCCGCTCGCCCCGGCGGTGCTGGCGCTGGTGCTGGAGCCGCTGCTGGAGACCAACCTGCGCCGTGCTCTCGACATCACAGGCGGCGACCTGTCGACGTTCGTGACGCGGCCCGCGTCGCTGGTGCTGCTCCTGGTGTGCGTCGGGGCGGCGTCGTTGCCGCTGGTGCAGCGGGCGCGCCGCCGCGGCTCACCACGCGAGGAGGTCATGTCGGGTTAGGGGCCCGGCGCGCATGCGGAGGAGTGCCGGAGGCATGCTTTGGGCGCGCGCGGGTACGTGCCGCTCAACAGCCCCGATCGGCGTTGCAGCAGGGAGGCAGACCGATGGCCAACCAGGTCTTGATCCGCGACGAGCTCGTCAAGGTACTCATGGAGAAGGTCTGGACCGACCCGTACCCCTCGATCGACATGCTCGACAAGATCGAGAAGCTCTTGGACCCGCTGGAGCTGCAGGAGTACGCCGAGATGCTGCTCGAGCGCATACGCCACGACAAGTTCCCCAGCTGGGGCATGATCTACCGGCTGCACGACCTGGCCGAGCGGCAGCTCTACGCCGCCATGGCCACCCGCCGCTGACACAGGGCCACATCCTCGAGATCGGCGAAACTCACCATCGGTCGACCCCGGAAGGTGAGTTGCGCCGATCTCGCGCGTCACGTCGCAGAACGACGCGCCTAGGGCGAAACCGGACATTGCGGTGTGGACAGGCGGTGTGTGCCTGAGGATAGGGTCACAGCACCCGACAGCACCCTGAACGGAGATCCCTGTGTCAGCACCGCAGCCCAGCCGATTCTCCCGCCGAGACCTGTTGCGCTACTCCGCGATGGGCCTTGTCGCCGTCGGGGGTGGCTCCCTGCTCAGCGCATGCAGCACCACCGATCCCGGCAACCCCGCGTCGGTCGCCAGCGGGATCCAGTCGCGCGTCGACGACGGCGAGGCCATCCGCATCGCCATCGGCAACGAGCCTCCCTACACCAAGCTGCTGCCCAGCGGTGAGGTGACGGGTGCCGCGCCGGACGTCGCCCGGGCCGTGCTCGAGCGGCTCGGCGTCCAGGAGGTCGAAGGCATCACCACGCCCTACGAGACGATGATCCCGGGTCTTGACGCCGACCGCTGGGACATGGTCGCGGCTGGCCTGTTCATGAACCAGTCTCGCTGCGCGGAGGTGCTCTACACCTCACCCGACATCGTCTCCACCGAGTCGCTGGCGTTGCCGGCCGGCAACCCGAAGAACATCCAGGACATGAGCGACCTCAAGAGCATGGATGTCAAGGTCGCAGTGCTGGCGGCCAGCTTCGAGCTCAAGACCGCGAAGTCGCTCGGGGTCCCCGAGAGCAAGCTGCCCACCTATCCGTTGGCTCCGGACGCCCTGCAAGGGCTCGACGACGGCCGGGTCGACGCGGTCCTGCTGCCGACGCTGTCACTGGACGAGCTCAAGAAGCAGCAGGGTGGCGACTTCATCGTGACGCCGCCCCTCGACGACTTCCCGCTCACCGGCTCGGGCGCGGCGTTCCGCAAGTCCGACCAGGCGTTCCGGGACAAGTACAACAAGGAGATGGAGGCGTTCAAGCAGACGCCGGAGTTCGACGAGATCATGAACAAGTGGGGCTTCGACCCCGAGGCCGCGAGGCAGGCGACCATCAAGGAGCTGTGCGCCGTCGAGGGCTGACGACGCTTCGCCGAACAGGACGGTCAGGGCGCCGGCTCCGCGAGGTCGATGCGGGCGTCGCGGGCGAGCGGGGCCGCCGAGACGGGCACGGTGCCGGGATAGACGATGCCGGCACCGGTGTTCAGCAGCACGGTCTCGTCGCCGGGAGACAGCCACCCGCGTTCGAGCAGTGCTCGAGTCGCGGTGACGGTCGCGGCACCCTCCGGTGACATGAACATGCCCTCGAGCCTTCCGGCGAGGGCGACGTCCCGCAGCAGGTCCTCGTCGCTGACGGCGATGGCGGTGCCGCCGGTGTCACGCAGCGCGTCGAGCACGATGAAGTCGCCGAGCGCCTTGGGCACGTTGATGCCGAACGCGACCGTGTCGGCGTCCGGCCAGGGTTCAGACACATCGGCGCCGGACTCGAACGCACGCACGATGGGCGCGCATCCGGTCGACTGCACCGCGACCAGCCGGGGCAGCGGACCCTCGACCCAACCCAGCTCCACCAGCTCGTTCAGTGCCTTGTGGATGCCGATGAGGCCGACGCCGCCGCCGGTGGGGTACACGACGACGTCGGGCATCCGCCAGCCGAGCTGCTCGACGATCTCCAGACCCATCGTCTTCTTGCCCTCGATGCGGTACGGCTCCTTGAGCGTGGACACGTCGAACCACGGCTCGGACGCGTTCGCCACCGCGTCGGCGACGATGCGGCCCGCGTCGGAGATCAGCCCGTCGACCAGATGGAGCCGGCCGCCGGTGACCACGGTCTCCGCGCGGGTGATGGTCGGTGCGCCGACCGGCATCACCACGGTCGACGTCAGCCCGGCACGAGCGGCGTAGGTCGACCAGGCGGCGCCGGCGTTGCCGTTGGTCGGCATGACGAGCCGCGAGGCGCCGAGCTCGCGTGCGCGCGACACGCCGACGGCCGCACCGCGCGCCTTGAACGACCCGGTCGGGAGCAGGCCCTCGTCCTTGACGAGCAGGTCGGACATGCCCAGCGCCTTGCCGAGCTCGGGTGCAGGCAGCAGTGGCGTCATACCCTCGCCCAGGGTCACGACGTGCTCGGGCGACGACACCGGGAGCAGCTCGTGGTAGCGCCACAGGTCGGGTGCTCGGCCGCGGATGTCCGCCGGTCGGGTGCTCACCGACTCGAGGTCGTACCGCGCGAGCAGGGGTGACCCGCACTCGGCGCACAGACCCTGGAGGACCGTGGCGTCGTACGTCGTCCCGCAGCGGGGGCAGGTCAGGTCGGCCAGTGCACTGAAGCTCATCGGCACATCCAACCAGCCACCGGTGCGCCCGGGTCACCGCCACCGGCGCTCAGGCCGCCGGTGCGGTTTCCAGGTGGCGTTCGAGGCGCCGCAGCAGCAGTGCCGTGGGGTAGCTCGCCGCGAGGAAGATCAGGCCGGCCATGGTCAGCGGCTCGACGTACTCCGAGGTGGTGGACGCGACCTCCTTAGCCTCGAAGACGAGCTCGGGGACCGTGATCAGGGCGGCGTACGGCGTCTCCTTGAACATCGCGATCGCGTAGTTGCCCAGCGATGGCAGCACGTTGCGGACGGCCTGCGGCAGGATGACCCGCTGCCAGGTTCGCGTCGGGGACAGGTGGACCGCGGTGCTGGCCTCCCACTGACCGACCGGGACGGCGGTGATGCCGGCGCGGTAGACCTCAGCGTAGTAGCAGGCGTAATGCACCCCGAAGCCGATCACCGCCGCGGTCATCGCCGGCAGCGTGATGCCGAAGTTCGGCAGCGCGTAGAAGAGGAAGAACAGCTGGATGACGATCGGCGTGCTGCGGATGAACTCGATGAACGCCCAGGTCACCTGCGAGAGCACCGGGATCTTGACCCAGCGAACGATCGCGAAAACCAGCCCCAGGCTCGCCGCGACCACCGTGCCCAGGATCGTCAGGACGACGGTATACCTGAAGAAGTGCTCCAACAGCTCGGGGAGGATGCTGAACGCGTAGTTCCAGTCCCAGATCATACGGTGCGTGCCTCCTCGTCAGCCGCACGCGTGGTGCGCATCGACCGGAACACCGAAGCCAGGCCTTCGTGGCGGCCGAGCCGCTTGTTGGCGCGGATCTCGGCAACGCTGAACAGCAACGTGAACGCGTAGGTGAGCACGAGGTACATCAGCAGCAGAGCGGTGTAGATCACCGCCTCGTCGCCGCCGGCGAGCCGGAGCGACTCGCCGACGAACATCAGGTCGGTCAGCGTGATCGTGAACAGCAGCGGCGTGCTCTTGAGCAGCTGGATGAAGAGGTTGTTGAACGACGGGATCATCAGTGCGACCGCCTGCGGCCAGATGATCCGCCGCATGCGCCGCCACCGCGAGAGGTTCAGCGCGATCGCGGCCTCCCACTGCGGAGGCGGTACGGCGTTGATCGAGCCACGCACCACCTCGGCGCCGTACGCACCGTAGTTGAGGCCGAGCGCCAGGACACCGCACAGCAGCGGCTCGAACTTCAGACCCAGCAGCGGCAGCGCGTAGAACAGCCACCAGAGCTGCACCAGCAACGAGGTGCCGCGGAAGAACTCGATGACCGTGCGAGCGGAGCCGCGCACGAGCAGTCTTTGCGATCGCGCCATCAGGCCGAGCACGACCGACAGCAAGAACATGAGCAGGGCACCGAGCACGGTCGCCAGCAGCGTGATCTGAAGGCCGGACAGGAAGTTGCCCGAGTTGGCCAGCAGGGTGGACAGGTCGTCGGTCACAACGGGAGACCCTAACGGCGATGCCGGTTCGCGTCACCGCGCCGAGTTGCGCCCCGACGGACCGCCGAGTGCGGAGTACACCTCCAGCCAGGGCAGCTCGACCGCGGATGCGTCGCCCCAGTCGCCGGTCTCCTGCGCGAGCAGCAGGCCACCCGTGGTCAGCAGGTGGTCACGCATCGCGACGGCAGCGCCCTGCGCGTCACCGCTCTCGATGCAGCGGTAGACGCGCTCGTGGTCGTGATGGATGTCGGCGAGCTCGCGGGTCTTGCCCGCGGTCGAGACGCCACGCAGCAACTGGTGGGTCCACAGGTTGTCGACGACCGCGAGCAGCCGGCGGTTGCCCGCCACGTCGAGGATTGCGCGGTGGAAGCCGAAGTCCATCTCCTGCTGGGCGCGCACGGTAGGCGCCGCGGCGAACTCCTCGACGGTGCCGAGTGCCTCGGACAGCCGCTGCACGTCGGCGGCCTGTCGCTGCTGCGCGGCGCGGTACGCGGCCGGGACCTCCAGCAGCAGTCGCAGGGAGAAGACCTCCTCGAGGTCGTGCGCGGTGGTCTGCTGGATGCGTACACCGCGGTTGCGCTCGAAGACGACCATGCCCTGGTCGGCCAGCGTGATCAGCGCCTCGCGTACGGGGGAGCGGGAGACGCCGATGCGTTCGGCGAGCTTGCCGACCGAGTGCAGGCTGCCCGGCGCGAGCTCACCGACGACGATCGCCTCGAGGAGGGCCCGGTAGACCTGGGAGGCCAGGCTCTCGCGCGAGGTGGAGATGACCTGCATCCGCGACGCTCCCTACCGGACGGCTTGCCGGTGCAGTGTGACATGTTACATACTGCCCGCCGTTGTGACCTGGGTCTCCCAACCCCCTCGGAGGAGTGCGACATGTCCCTCGGATCCCCATCTTCGCCGGACGCCGGCCAGCCGGGGAGGCCCGGCCGCCGCGGCCTACCCGCGCGGCGCTGTCTGTTCGCCGGAGCCGCGGTGGCCAGCCTGGTGCTGGCCGCCTGCTCCCCGGCGGGGGAGTCGGGGGAGGAGTCCGGTCAGGGTGGCGAGCTCTCGATCGCCACCGGCGGCACCGGCGGTGTCTACTACCCGCTCGGCGGCGGCTTCGCGACCGTGATCCGGCAGAACGTCGAGGGCTACGACGCGACCGTGCAGGAGACCAACGCCTCGATCGACAACATGCTGCTGGTGCAGCAGGACTCCGCCGACCTGGCCCTCGGCGTCGGCGACGTGGTGGCCGACGCGGTCGAGGGCGTGCGCGAGTTCGACCAGCCGCTCGACCTGTGCTCGCTGGGCAACCTGTACAACAACTTCATGCAGCCGGTGACGACCAAGGGCACCGGGATCACCAGCGTCGAGGACATGAGGGGCAAGACGGTTTCCATCGGTGACCCCGGGTCTGCGACCGAGCTCGGCGCGACGCGCATCCTGGAGGCGGCCGGCCTCGACCCCGACGAGGACGTCGAGCTGCGTCAGCTCGGTGTGGACGAGACCGTCGTAGCGCTCAAGGACGGCACGATCGACGCGGGCTTCTGGTCCGGTGGCCTGCCCACCAGCGCGCTGGTCGACCTGGCGACGTCGGAGCAGATGGTGCTCATCCCCAACGGCGAGTACTCCGAGAGCCTCACCCAGAAGTACGGCGACTACTACGGCGCGATGGACATCCCGGCCAACACCTACGAGGACCAGAAGCAGCCGGTGTCGGTGATCGCCTCACCCAACATCCTGGTGGCGAGTCCGGAGATGGACGAGCAGCTGCAGGAGGACCTCACCAGCGCCATCTTCGAGAGCAAGCAGCAGCTGGTGAAGGTGCACCCGGCGGCCAAGGAGTTCGACGCGTCGACGGCCGGCGAGGTGCCGTTCATCGAGACCTGTCCCGGCGCGCAGACCTACTTCGACCAGGCCGGAGGCTGACGCGCCCTTGACCAGATCAGTCGTCGCCGTCGTCGCAGGTGTGACCGGTGCCCTCGCGTTCGGCCTGGTCGGGCTCGCGCTGGCCGCGGGGCCCGCGACGTCGTCGGGTACGCCGGCGGTGGTGGTCCGGGCCGACGACGGCGACCTGCTGGCGTCGGTGCCGGTCGGGCGGCGCGGCTTCGCGCTCAGCTACCGCAACTCGGTCTACGGCACGCGGGCCGAGGACCGTTACACCCTCGCGACCCCCGGCCGGTTCCGGCTGGTCGAGGTCGCCGCGGACCAGCGGGCGGTGCTCGAGGAGTACTACGCCCTGCCCGGCCCGAGCCGTGCCGCCGCGGGCGACCGGCGTAACTGGGTCAGCGATCCCGCCCGCCGGATGTTGTTCCGCGAGCTGAACATCGCGGCCACCGACCTCGGCGAGCGCACGCTGCACGTTCCCGGTCACCGGCCGGTACCGCTCTGGCGCCTGGTCGGCGACGGCGACCCGATCGTGGTGCTGGACATCGAGGAGAACCCGCAATGAGGGGCCTGAGTCGCCAGGGGAGTCGCCATGACTGAACGGCGCGAACCCCCTGCCGCCGTCGGCTCGTCTCGTCCGCCGCCCGACGAGCCGGAGGCCGCAGACCGGCCGTTCGACGAGGAGGCACTCCTCGCCGAGTACGAGGCCGAGAAGCCCGCGCGGCAGCTGCGCGGCATCCCGCTGGTGGCCGTGCAGGCGCTGGCAGTCGGGTTGTCGCTGTTCGCGCTGTCGTGGGTGTTCAAGCCGTTGCCGACACAGGTCTACCTGCCCGCGTTCCTGGGCGTCGGGCTCGCGCTGACGTTCCTGGTCTACCGCGGCTGGGGGCGTTCGATGAACGACAAGACCGAGGGGCGGCGCGACAACCCGAACGTTCTCGACTGGGCCCTCGCCGCCGTGGCGCTGGTGCCGTTCGGCTACATCGTGTCCGACTGGGAGGGCTTCTTCCAGCGCGCGGTGATCCCCACTCCGGTCGACCTCGTGATGGGCACGATCGCGATCCTGGCGACGCTGGAGGCGACCCGGCGCACGGTCGGGCTGCTGGTGCCGATCGTCGTCGGCGTGTTCTTCGCCTACGCCTACCTCGGTCCGTACTTCCCCGACCCGTTCGGCACCAGCTCCTACATCTGGCCGCGACTGGTCGGGCACGAGGTGATGGGGACGCAGGGCCTGTTCGGCGTGCCCACGGACGTTGCCGCGACGTACATCATCCTGTTCACAATCTACGGCGCGGTGCTGTCCGCGTCCGGGGCGACGCGGTTCTTCATCGACCTGTCGTTCTCCGCGTTCGGGCAGTCACCGGCCGGGCCTGGTCGCACGGTCACGCTGGCGGGGTTCCTGCTCGGCACCGTGTCCGGCTCGGGCGTCGCTACCACCGTCACCCTCGGCGGAGTCGCCTGGCCGCTGTTACGGGGCGCGGGCTACCCGAAGGAGCACGGCGGAGGCGTCCTCGCGGCGGCCGGCATCGGTGCGATCCTCTCCCCGCCCACGCTCGGCGCTGCGGCGTTCATCATCGCCGAGCTGCTCGGTGTGTCCTACCTGCAGGTCCTGGTCTGGGCGACCGTGCCGACGGTGCTGTACTACCTCGGCATCATCCTCGCGATCGAGATGGACGCCCGGCGCTACCAGACGCACCGCGTCGACATCGAGCACAAGCCGGTGTGGGGCCTGCTGGGGCGGTTCGGCTACCACTTCAGCTCGCTGTTCGCGATCGTCTTCTTCATGGCGGTGGGCATGAGCCCGTTCCGTGCGGTCGTCTACGCCACCGCGCTCGCGTTCGTGCTGAGCTTCCTCGACCGGCAGTCGTGGATGACGCCGCGGCGGATCTGGGACGCGCTGGCCTTCGGTGCCACCGGTGCCCTGTCGGTGATCCCGGTGATGGCCGCGGCCGGGCTGATCGTCGGCGTCATGACGCTGACGGGTCTCGGGCTCAAGCTGGCCAACATCATCCTGGCGCTCTCCGGCGGGAGCCTGTTGTTCACCGCGATCCTGTCGGCGGTCTCGGTGACGCTGCTCGGGCTCGCCGTGCCGGTGACAGCGAGCTTCATCATCTCGTGGGTGATCATCGGTCCGGCGCTGCAGGAGGTGGGGGTGCCCGCGTTCGCCGCGGCGATGTTCATCTTCTACTACTCCGTGCTCAGCGAGGTCTCCCCGCCGACGGCGCTGTCGCCGTTCGCCGCCTCGGCCATCACCGGGGGCAAGCCGGTGAAGACGATGTGGCTGACCTGGCGCTACACGCTGCCGGCGTTCCTCGTACCGTTCGTGTTCGTGCTCTCCGACCCCGGACTCGGGCTGCTGCTCGACGGCGGGATCGGCTCCATCCTGCTCGCGCTGGTCACCTCGGCGGTCGCCGTCGCAGCGCTCGCGGTCGTGACCGGTGCGTGGCTGCTCGGCCCTGCTGCGTGGCCCGAACGCGCCCTGTTCGCGGTGGGCGCGCTCGCGCTGCTGGTGATGGAGCCGCTCACCATCGGCGTGGGCCTGGCCTGCGTCGTCGCGGGCCTCGTGGTGCACATGTTCACCCGGCGACGACAGCATCGGCCGAGGGCCGCGGCGGACCAGGCGGTGCCACGATGAGCGGGCCGAGGTTCGCCGTCGTCGGTGGCGGGATCGTCGGCACCGCGGTGGCCCGCCGGCTGTTCGAGGTGCGGCCCGACGTCGAGGTCACCGTGCTGGAGAAGGAGCCCGCGCTCGCGCAGCACCAGACGAGCCACAACAGCGGTGTGGTGCACGCCGGCCTCTACTACACGCCCGGTTCGCTCAAGGCGCGGCTGTGCCGGCGCGGCGTGACCCTGCTGCGTGACTACTGCGTCAAGCACGGTCTGGCCTACGACGAGTGCGGCAAGGTCCTGGTCGCGCTCGACGAGACCGAGGAGATGCGGCTCGCCGAGATCATGCGCCGTGCGGTCGCCAACGAGGTGCCGGGTGTGCGGATCCTCGCCTCCTCCGCGCTGCAGCGCATCGAACCCCATGTACGCGGGGTCGCGGGCTTGCACTCGCCCGAGACCGCGATCGTGGACTTCGCCGAGGTCACCCGCTCGCTCGCCGACGACCTCGTGGACGCCGGCGGAGACGTCCGTACGTCCTACGAGGTGGCCGGGCTGCGTCAGCACGGTTCGCAGACCGTGGTCAGCAGCGCGGACGGCGACGAGGACGCCTACGACTTCGTGGTGGTGTGCGCCGGGCTGCAGGCCGACCGGGTCGCACGGCTCGCCGGCGATGACGCCGACCCGCGCATCGTGCCGTTCCGCGGTGAGTACTACCTGCTCAAGCCGGACCGCCGGCACCTCGTGCGCGGCCTGGTCTACCCCGTGCCCGACCCGCGCTACCCGTTCCTCGGAGTGCACCTCACGCGGCGCGTCGACGGCGACGTCATGGTCGGCCCGAACGCGGTGCTCGCGTTGGCGCGCGAGGGGTACGGCTGGCGCCGCATGTCGGCGCGCGACCTGCGCGACGCGTTCGAGTGGCCGGGGTTCCGCCGCTTCGCCCGGCAGCACTGGCGTACCGGGGCCGCGGAGATGGTCGGTTCGCTGAGCAAGCGGGCGTTCGTCTCCGCCGCGCGGCGCTACGTGCCCGAGCTCAGCAGCAAGGACGTGGTCGCCGGACCGCGTGGCGTGCGCGCGCAGGCCCTGGGCATGGACGGTGCCCTGCTCGACGACTTCCGCATCACCCAGCGGGGCTCGGTGCTCAGCGTCCGCAATGCGCCGTCACCGGCCGCGACCTCGTCGCTGGCGATCGCCGAGTACGTTGTCGACCTCGCCCTGGAGAGACAGGACACCGCGTCCTGACACAGGGCGCGCACGCGTCGACGGCGTTCGAACGGAGGAGAGGGTCTATGGACACCGGACTGAAGGGCAGGACCGCGCTGGTACCGGGGTCGAGCGCGGGGATCGGCCTCGCGGTCGGCCGCTCGCTGGCCGCGGAGGGCGCCAACGTCGTACTCGCCGGAAGGCGCGGCGAGCTGGTGCGTGGGGAGGCCGCCCAGCTCCCGTCGGCGGTCGGGGTCGAGATCGACCTCGCGTCCGACGACGCGCCGTCGGAGCTGGTCCGGCAGGCCGAGGAGAGCTTCGGCCCGATCGACGTCCTCGTGCTCAACAGCGGAGGACCGCCACCCGGCGGGGCCGCTGAGCTGAGCGACGACCAGGTGGTCACGGCCGTGCACCAGCTGCTCGTGCAGCATCAGCGCCTGGTCTCGCTGGTGCTGCCGGGGATGCGCGAGCGCGGCTGGGGCCGCGTGGTCGCGGTCGGGTCCAGCGGCATGCAGCAGCCGATCGAGCGCCTCGCACTGTCCAACATCGCCCGCGCCGGGCTGGCGGGCTACCTGAAGACGCTCGCGGGTGAGGTCGCCGCCGACGGGGTAACCGTCAACATGGTGCTGCCCGGACGCATCGACACCGACCGCGTCGGTGTCATCGACTCCAACGCCGCGCAGCGCATGGGCATCACCCCGGAGGAGGCGCGCGCGCAGTCGGAGTCCACGATCCCGGCCGGGCGCTACGGCAGCCCCGACGAGTTCGCCGCCGTGGTGACGTTCCTGGCCAGCACCGCCGCGTCGTACGTCACCGGGGAGCAGGTCCGCTGCGACGGCGGCATGGTGCGCGCCTACTGACGTCGCCGGTCCCCTGACGGCACTGACAGCCCGATACGTCGACCAGACACCCACATCGAGAGGGCACCTCATGCAACTCGCCACCGTCGTCCGCGACTCCACCGAGTACGCCGCCGTCGTCGACCCGCGCCGCGGAGTCGCACGTGTCCGCGACGTCGTCCCGGAGATCGACGGCGACCTGCGCGCCATCCTGGAGTCGGGTGCGCTCGAACGCATCGAGTCCGCCCTTCCCGACGCTGCATCCTCGGTCTTCGAGGACCCCGCGACGGTGCGGTACGGCGCGCCGTACCGTCACCCGCGGATGATCTGGGGCATCGGGCTCAACTACGTCGCGCACGCCGCGGACCTCACCGAGAAGGTCCCGGAGGAGCCTGCGTCGTTCATGAAGGCCGACCACACCGTGATCGGGCCGGGCGAGGACATCCCGATCCCTTCACAGAGCAACCGCACCACCGCCGAGGCGGAGCTGGGGCTGGTCATCGGCCGGCGCTGCCGCAACGTCGAGCCCGACGAGGCACTGTCGTACCTCGCCGGGTTCTGCCCGGTGCTGGACCAGACCGCGGAGGACATCCTCGAGCCCAATCCACGGTTCCTCACCCGGTCCAAGAACTTCCCGGGGTTCTTCTCGTTCGGGCCGCGCATCGTGCCCGTCGACGAGGTGCTCGCCGAGGTCGGGTCGGTCGCCGACATCGAGGTGGCCACGGTGATCAACGGCGAGGTGCACCGCAAGAACACGGTGTCGAACATGCGCTACGACCCGGCGTACCTCATCAGCTTCCACAGCAAGGTGATGCCGCTCGAGCCCGGCGACATCATCTCGCCGGGGACGCCGGGCGCGGTGCAGATCCGGCCCGGTGACACCGCCGAGTGCTGGATCCCCGGTGTCGGCAACCTCGCCAACCCCGTCGTCGCCGGACCCTGACGGAGTTTCTTCGGGAGGGCGAAGGGTCAGGCGTTCTGCGGGAAGCCGAGGTTGATCCCGCCGTGCGCCTGCCGGTCTGCGGGGTCGGGCCAGCGGCTGGTCACGGTCTTGGTGCGGGTGAAGAAGTGCACGCCCTCGGTGCCGTAGGCGTGTGAGTCGCCGAACAGCGACGCCTTCCAGCCGCCGAAGGAGAAGTACGACACCGGCACGGGGATCGGCACGTTGACACCGACCATGCCGACCTCGACCTCGTTCTGGTAGCGCCGCGCGGCCCCGCCGTCGTTGGTGAAGATCGCCGTGCCGTTGCCGTACGGGTTGGCGTTGACCAGCGCCACCGCGTCGTCGTACGACGACACCCGCAGCACCGACAGCACGGGGCCGAAGATCTCGTCGGTGTAGACCGACATCCGCGGAGTCACCCGGTCGAACAGGGTCGGCCCGAGCCAGAAGCCCGACTCCTCGCCGTCCACGGCGCCGTCGCGCCCGTCGACCACCAGGTCGGCTCCGTCGGCGAGACCGGCGTCGAGGTACGACGCGACCTTGTCGCGGTGTGCGCCGGTCACCAGCGGACCCATGTCGCAGCCACGGCGGCCGTCTCCGACCGTCAGCCCGGTCGTGCGCTCCCGGATCCTGTCCACCAGCTCCTGCGCGATCGGCTCGACCGCGACGACCGCGCTGATCGCCATGCACCGTTCACCGGCGGAGCCGAACCCGGCGTTGACCGCGGCGTCCGCGGCCAGGTCGAGATCGGCGTCGGGCAGCACGACCATGTGGTTCTTGGCGCCGCCGAGTGGCTGCACGCGCTTGCCGTGGCTGCTCGCGGTCTCGTACACGTACCGCGCGATCGGCGTCGAGCCGACGAACGACACCGACGCGACGTCGTCGTGCGTCAGCAGGCCGTCCACCGCGACCTTGTCGCCGTGCAGCACGGTGAACACGCCCTCGGGCAGGCCCGCCTCGGCCCACAGCTCCGCCAGCAGCAGCGAGGCCGACGGGTCCTTCTCGCTGGGCTTGAGTACGACGGTGTTGCCGCAGGCGATCGCGACCGGTGCGAACCACATCGGCACCATGGCCGGGAAGTTGAACGGCGAGATGACCGCCGCGACACCGACCGGCTGCTGGATCGAGTAGACGTCCAGGCCGGTCGAGGCGTTCTCGGAGAAGCCCCCCTTGAGCAGGTGCGGGATGCCGCACGCGAACTCCACGACCTCCAGCCCGCGCTGCACCTCACCTAGGGCGTCGGAGAGCACCTTGCCGTGCTCGTCGGTGATGACCTCGGCGATGCGCTCGGCGTTCGCGTTGACGAGCTCCCGGAGGGCGAACAGCATCTTCGTCCGCGCACTCACCGATGTCTGCGACCAGCCGGGGAACGCGTCCCACGCGGCATCGATCGCGGACTCGACGTCGGTGGCCTCGGCGAGCAGCACGTCGGCCGCGACCTGGCCGGTGGCCGGGTTGTAGACCGGGGCGGTCCTGGTGGAGCCGGCCGACGTAGCGGTGCCGGAGATCCAGTGCTGGATCGTGGTCATGCTGCCGCTCCCGTCAGGAAGGTGAGGCACAGGCGGACGTCGTTGACCGGACCGTCCCCGTCGGGCTCGCC
>DATMEB010000277.1:0-5896 GCA_035557095.1 Nocardioidaceae bacterium
GTGGTCGCCAACTACCCGATGGCGCTGGCGACCGGGCTCGGCCTCAACGCGTTCGTCGCGTTCTCGATCGCGTCCGGAATGACCTGGGCCGACGCCATGGGCCTGGTGGTGCTCGAGGGCATCATCGTGCTGATCCTCGTCCTGACCGGGTTCCGCCAGGCGGTGTTCCACGCCGTGCCCACCCAGCTCAAGACCGCGATCAGTGTCGGCATCGGGCTGTTCATCGCCCTGATCGGCTTCTTCGACTCCGGGTTCATGACCCGGCCCGCGTCGGCGTCGTCACCGCCGGTCGAGCTGGGCATCGGCGGGGTGCTGGTGGGCTGGCCGCTCGCGGTGTTCGTGCTCGGGCTGCTGCTGATGATCGCGCTGTTCGTACGCCGGGTGAAGGGCGCGATCCTGATCGGGATCATGGCCACGACCGTGCTCGCGATCGTGGTCGAGGCCGTCGTGCACGCCGGCAGCCAGGTCTACAACGCCCAGCGGAACGTGATCGAGAACCCCGAGGGGTGGGGGCTGAACGCGCCGGTGGCTCCCGATCGCTGGGTGGGGCTCCCGGACCTGTCGCTGCTCGGGGAGTTCAGCCTGTTCGGGTCGTTCGCGCGGGTCGGCGTGATCGCGGCCGTGCTGTTCATCTTCACGCTGATGCTGGCCGACTTCTTCGACACGATGGGCACGATGACCGCGATCGGCGCCGAGGCGGACCTGCTCGACGAGGAGGGCAACCCGCCTGGCACCGAGCGGATCCTGGTGGTCGACTCGCTCGCGGCCGCGGCCGGTGGCGCCGCGGGGGTGTCGAGCAACACGTCGTACATCGAGTCCGCCTCGGGCGTCGGTGAGGGCGCGCGAACCGGCCTGGCCAGCGTGGTCACCGGAGTGCTGTTCCTGCTGGCGATGTTCTTCGCGCCGCTGGTCGAGGTGGTGCCGTACGAGGCGGCGACACCCGCCCTGGTCATCGTCGGGTTCCTGATGATGACGCAGGTGAAGAGCATCGACTGGGACGACTACGAGATCGCGCTGCCGGCGTTCCTCACGATCGTGCTGATGCCGTTCACGTACTCCATCACCGTCGGGATCGGCGCCGGGATGGTGACCTACGTGCTGATCAAGGCCGTGCGCGGCAAGATGGCCGAGGTGCACCCGCTGCTGTGGGTCGTCTCGGCGATGTTCGTCGTGTACTTCGCCATCGAGCCGATCCGCGACCTGCTCGGCGTCGCCTGACCCCGCTCCCGGCTGGCACGCGGGCCCCGGCGCCCACTCGATGTGACCTCGGTCGCGTGCGCGCAAAAACATTTGGTTAGCACGGCTAATGAGTTATGCTAAATAAACGTATGGTCGAGACAGCGAGAAGAGACTCCCGGAGCGACGCCGCTCTGGCCAGCTCCCTACGCAACTCGCTCATGCGGCTCGCACGTCGGTTGCGCATCGAGCGCGCGAGCACCGATCTGAGCCTCAACCAGCTCGCCGTCCTCGGAACCCTGAGTCGACACGGCCCTCTGTCGGTCGGCGAGCTGGCTGCGGCCGAACGGGTGCAGCCCCCGTCCATGACCCGCACGGTCAACAGCCTGTGCGACCTGAGGCTGGCCCGCCGTGAGCCCCACGCCTCCGACCGCCGTCAGGTCGTCGTACACCTGACCGACGCGGCGCGCACCGTGCTCGACGAGGACCGCCGCCGCCGCGACGCGTGGCTGGCCCGGCGGCTCGCCGAGCTGACACCCGAGGAGCGCCGCTGCCTCCGGCAGGTGGCCCCCATCCTCGAAAGGCTGGCCCAGATTTGAGATCGACGTTCCGGGCACTGGCGATCCGCAACTACCGCCTGTTCGCCGCGGGTTCGTTGGTCTCCAACATCGGCACGTGGATGCAGCGCGTGGCGCAGGACTGGCTGGTCCTGGTGCTCACCGACAGCCCGGCGGCGCTCGGGATCACCACCGGCCTGCAGTTCCTGCCGATCCTGCTGTTCTCGGCGTACGCCGGGGTGGTCGGCGACCTGTTCCCCAAGCGCAAGGTCCTCGCGGTCACGCAGACCGCGATGGGCGTCACCGCCGTGGCCCTGGGCGTGCTCGCGGTCACCGGCCTGGTGGAGCCGTGGCACGTCTATGTGCTCGCGTTCCTGTTCGGCACGTGTACCGCCTTCGACGTGCCCAACCGGCAGGCGTTCGTCTCCGAGATGGTCGGGCGCGACCACGTGTCCAACGCGGTCGGCCTCAACTCCGCGTCGTTCAACCTCGGCCGGGTCATCGGTCCCGCGGTCGCCGGGCTGCTCATCGCGTGGTTCGGGTCCGGGGTCTGGGCGACCGGCTGGGTGATCCTGCTCAACGCGATCAGCTATGTCGCCGTCGTCGGCGCGATCCTGTGGATGCGCACGGAGGACCTGCACACCCCCGAACCGGTGGCGCGGGCCAAGGGCATGATCCGCGACGGACTGCGTTACGTGCGTGCGCGCAACGACGTGATGTTGATCCTTGCGATCGTGTTCTGTGCCGGCACGTTCGGGCTGAACTTCCAGATGACGATGGCGATCATGGCGACCCAGGTCTACGGCAAGGGTGCGAGCGAGTACGGCCTGCTAGGCACGGTGATGGCCGTCGGGTCGCTGGCCGGCGCCCTGCTGGCGGCGCGGCGTACCCGGATCCGGCAGCGGCTGGTGATCGGTGCGGCGATCGTCTTCGCCGTGGTCGAGATGGTCGCGGGCATGATGCCGACCTACATTGCCTTCATGATCGTGCTCCCGCTGTGTGGCCTGGCCGCGCTGACCATGATCACGGCCGCCAACACCTACGTGCAGCTCGCGGTCGACCCGCAGATCCGGGGGCGCGTGATGGCGCTGTACATGGCGATCTTCATGGGCGGCACGCCGCTGGGCGCGCCGATCCTCGGCTGGGTCGCCGAGGAGTTCGGCGGCCGGTGGACGCTCATCGGCGGCGGGCTGCTGACGCTGGTCGGCACGCTGCTGGCCACACTGATCTTCACCCGTCGCAGCGGGCTGGTGATGCGGGCCAGAGTCGTGCCGTCGCCGGGGGTGGACGTGCTGAGCCGTGACGAGTACATCGCCCGGCGCCAGCGCAAGGCCGTCGGCGTCGCGGCGGCCTGACCGTGCGCCTGTTCGTCGCGGTCGACCCGCCCGCCGACGTACGCGAGCACCTGCGGTCGCACACCGGCCCGCTGCGCGACGCCATGCCGGGCTGGCGCTGGGCACCGCCGGAGCAGTGGCATCTCACGCTGGCGTTCCTCGGCGAGGTCGCCGACGAACGCGTCGACGAGCTCACCCGCCGGATGGGGCTGGCCGCGCGGCGGCACGAGCCGTTCGACCTGCGGCTCGGTGGGCTGGGTGCGTTCTCCAACGCGCGGCGCGCGAAGGTGCTGTGGGCCGGCGTCGAGGGGGACCGCGACGCGCTGAAGGCGCTGGCCGGCTCCGTCTCGGCGGGCGCGCGGCGGGCCAAGATCGACGTCGACGAGCGCCGGTACCGGCCCCACATGACAGTGGGGCGGCGACGCGACCCCGTCGACGTCAGCGACTCGCTGGGAGCCGGCTACGAGAGCCCGTCGTGGCGGGTCGAGGAGTTCGTGCTGGTGGAGTCGTATCTGGGCTCCGCCGTACGCCACGAGGTGCGTGACCGTTTCCGGCTCGGGCGCCACGGCTAGGAAGTGTGCGGCGTAGCCTGCACGACATGCATCCGCGCTACCGCCGACTCGTGATCCCGGCGGCGCTGGCGGTGCTGATGCTGATCGTGCTGGTCGCCGCACTGCTGCGCTGACCGGGGCCGCAGTCACCAGGCGTAGGCCTCCGGCGCGGGCTTGCCGGGGCCGGGGAAGAGCTCGTCGAGACGCGCCAGCGTGTCCTCGTCGAGCCGGATCTCGGGCACGCGCAACGTCTGCGTGAGCTGCTCGACCGTGCGCGGCCCGACGATCGGCGCCGTCACCCCGTCCTGGTGCAGCAGCCACGCCAGCGCCACCTGGTCCGGGCCGTGACCGAGGTCCGCGGACAGCTTCTCGAACGCCGCGACCTGCTCACCGTGCTCTTCGAGGTACTCCTGTGCCCGGCCGGAGGCCGACCGGCCCCGCTCGGCCTTGGCGAGCACGCCGCCGAGCAGACCGCCGTGCAACGGGCTCCACGGGACCACGCCGATGCCGTACGCACGGGCGGCGGGCAGCACCTCGAGCTCCACGGTGCGCTGCGCGAGGTTGTACAGCGACTGCTCCGACACCAGGCCCAGGAAATGCCGTGACCGAGCCGCCTCCTGCGCCTGCGCGAGCTGCCACCCGGCGAAGTTGCTGCTGCCGACGTAGACCACCTTGCCCTGGGCGACCAGCCGCTCCATCGCCTGCCAGATCTCCTCCCACGGCACCGAGCGGTCGACGTGGTGCATCTGGTAGACGTCGATGTGATCGGTCTGCAGCCGGCGCAGCGACTCCTCGCACGCGGCCACGATGTGCCGCGCGGACAGCCCGCCGTCGCCCGGCCAGTCGGACATCTTGCCGAACACCTTGGTGGCCAGCACCGTCCGCCGACGGCGCTCCGCCGAACCGCTGAACCATCGGCCGATGATGCTCTCCGTCCAGCCCTTGTTCTCGCCCCAGCCGTAGACGTCGGCGGTGTCGACGAAGTTGACGCCGCCATCCAGAGCGGCGTCGAGGATCCGGTGGGCGTGCTCCTCCTCGGTGACCGGGCCGAAGTTCATCGTGCCCAGACACAGCCGTGAGACCTGCAGCCCGCTACGTCCCAGCCGTGTGTACTCCATGCCGCCAGTCTCGCAGCCGGTCGGCTGCACCGATCGCCGCCTCCGGACGGCCCAGGCTCGTGGCCGCGTGACAGGCTGGGTGCATGGCCAGGCCCCTCGCCGACGCGTTGTCCGACGTGCGCTCCGCGGTGCTCGACGAGACGACGCTGGTACGCGCGGTCGGCGCCGGCCGACGGCGTGGCGAGCAGCCGGCCTGGCGGCGCGTCGAGCTGCGCTACGTCGAGCTCAAGGCCGGGCTCCGGCTGCAGATCACCTCCTACGACGACCAGCAGGCGCACACCCGCAACGTCGCGACCGGCACACAGCGGGACGAGGCCGTCGACGAGCTGCTCGCGATGCCGTTCGGCAACTGGCACGTCGACACCGCCGAGGCGACCCTGCAGATGCGGGTCACCAAGAAGGGCGACGCGCTGCTGCACACCAAGCGCCACCGCAGCGAATCGGCGCCCTCGGCCGACCGCGGTCACGACCGCGCCAAGGCCCGCCTGCTCGACCCCGCCGACCCGGTGCTGCACGCGATCGGGATCACCGACCACGAGGGCCGGGTCAACCCGAGCCGGCACGCGAAGTACCGGCAGGTCGAGGAGTTCCTGCGGCTGCTCGCGTCCGCGGTCGACTCCGCGCTCGAGTCGGGCCGGCTGGCGGCACCGACCGAGGACGGCCCGCTGCGCGTGGTCGACCTAGGCTGCGGCAACGCCTACCTCACGTTCGCGGCCTTCGCCTACCTGTCGGGGACCCGCGGGCTGCCGGTCGAGATGGTCGGCGTCGACGTGCGCCCGCAGTCGCGGCAGCGCAACGCCGACCTGGCGGCCGACCTCGGGTTCGAACAGCGGCTGACGTTCGTCGAGGGGACGATCGCGCAGGCGCAGACCCCGCACCGGCCCGACGTCGTGCTGGCGCTGCACGCCTGCGACACGGCCACCGACGAGGCGATCGCGCGGGCCGTCCGGTGGGAGGCGCCGGTCGTGCTGGCCGCGCCGTGCTGTCATCACGACCTGCAGGAGCAGCTCCGCGCGACCACGCCGCCGGAGCCGTACCGCCTGGTCCTCCAGCACGGGATCCTGCGTGAGCGGATGGCCGACGTGCTCACCGACACGTTCCGGGCCGCGTTGCTGCGCCGGCACGGCTACCGCGTCGACGTGGTCGAGTTCGTCGGCAGC
>DATMEB010000278.1:0-6074 GCA_035557095.1 Nocardioidaceae bacterium
CCAGCTCACCGCCGACGCCTGTGGGCTGCCCGTCGAGGCCGGGCCGGTCGAGGCGACCGCACTGGGCAACGTGCTGGCACAGGCGCGTGCCTTCGGCACGGTCGACCCGGACCGGTACGACGTACGACGGCTGGTGCGCAACACCCAGGACCTGCAGCGGTACGAGCCTCGCGGCGACTCGGCGGGCTGGGACGCGGCCGAGGCACGGGTCCGTCCGGGTCGATGACGGCGCCACGGCTCACCACCCGGTCGCGTCGACCGCCTGGGCCCGTGCGCGATGATGGGCCGCATGGCGGCGAGTACGGACGGGGCACGCGAGCGGTCGTCGGTCAAGTCGGCCGACCGCGCGCTCGCGCTGCTCGACTTCGTCGGGGAGCGGGGGACGGTCCGGTTCGCCGAGCTGGTCACCGACCTCGGGCTGCCCCGCTCGAGTGCGCACGGGCTGGTGCAGACCCTCGTCTCGCGTGGCTGGCTGGAGCACGACCCGGTCGCCCGGCGCTACTCGCTGGGGCTGCGCGCCTGGCAGCTCGGCCAGCGCTACGTCGGGCACCGCGACCTCGCGGCGGTCGCCAAGCCGGTGATGGACGACCTGGCCCAGGAGCTCGGCGAGACCGTGCAGATGGCACGCCTCGACGGCGTCGAGAACGTCTACATCGCCATCAGCGAGGCCCCGCGCCCGATGCGGCTGGCGTCGTCGGTGGGCATGCGGCTGCACGCGCACGGCACCGGGATCGGCAAGGCGCTGCTGAGCCAGCTGGACCCGGAGGAGGCCCGCCGGCGGCTGAGCAGCGTCGTCCTGCCGAGTTTCACCGAGCGCACGCTGACCGACGTCGACGAGCTGCTGGACGCCGTCGCGCAGGCCCGGCGCGACGGCTACGCCGAGGACAACGAGGAGTACCTCCCGGGCTGCCGCTGTGTGGCGGTCCCGCTGCGACTCGACGGGCTCGAGGGGCTCGATGGCGGCCTGGTGGCCGCGATCTCGGTGACCGCACCGGTGTTCCGGTGCGGCCCGGACTGGCCGGAGCCCCAGCTGCGTCTGCTGCGGGCCGGTGTCGACCGCATCCGGGCGCGGATGCGGTCCGCCGGCTGACGCCGGCTGCTGTCGACCCGACGGACGGACTCGCGCTTGACAGGCGCACGGCCGGGCCCTGATAGTTCACAAGTCTGAAATCAAGTTCATGGACATGAACTCGGAGGGTTCGATGAGCTCGACGCAGCACCCTGCGCACCCTGCACACCCGGGGGACCCCGCGCTGTCCGCGGTGGTGGGCCGGGTGACGCGCCGGCTGATCCCGTTCCTGCTGCTGATGTACGTCCTGGCGTTCCTCGACCGGGCCAACATCGGCTTCGCCCAGGAGTCCTACATGGCCGACACCGGCATCTCCGATGCGGCGTACGCCCTGGGTGCCGGGATCTTCTTCATCGGGTACGCCGTCTTCGAGGTGCCGAGCAACCTGGTCCTGCACCGGGTCGGCGCCCGGATCTGGATGTGCCGGATCATGGTCACCTGGGGCCTGATCTCCGCCGCAATGATGTTCGCGCACAGCGCCCCGGTCTTCTACGCGCTGCGGTTCCTGCTCGGTGTCGCGGAGGCCGGCTTCTTCCCCGGCGTGATCCTGTACCTCACCTACTGGGTGCCCACGGCGTACCGCGGCAAGGTGCTCGGGCTGTTCTACTTCGGCGCGCCGCTGGCGTTCATCCTCGGCAGCCCGATGTCCGGTGCGCTGCTGGAGCTCGACGGGTTCGCGGGCCTGCTCGGCTGGCAGTGGCTGTTCCTGGTCGAGGGCGTGGCCGCCAGCGTCGTCGGCGTGTGGGCGTTCTGGTACCTCGAGGACCGGCCGCAGACCTCGCGGCGGCTGGCTCCCGCCGACCGCGACGTCCTGGTCGCCGCCGTCGAGGCCGAGGAGGCCGCGAAGGGTGCGCACAGCCCGGCGAGCGTCGGCCGTTCGCTGGCGGACCGCAAGGTCCTCTACCTCGCACTGATCTACTTCACGATCCAGATGAGCGTGTACGGCGTGACGTTCTACCTGCCCTCGCAGGTCGCCGAGCTCGCCGGCGCCGAGGTCGGGTTCAAGGTCGGACTGCTCACCGCGATCCCCTGGACGTGCGCACTGGTGGCGTCGTTCCTCGTCGGGCGGTACTCCGACCGCAATGGCAACCGGCGGCTCATCGCCGCGGTCACGCTCGCGGTCGGTGGGCTCGGGATCGCCGCCTCGGCGGCGTTCAGCGCGCCGACGCTCGCGATGGTCGCGCTGTGCTTCGGTGCCGCCGGCTTCATCGCCGTCCAGCCGGTGTTCTGGACGATCCCGACCGGCTACCTCAGCGGTGCGGCCGCGGCCGGCGGCATCGCGCTCATCAACTCGCTCGGCTCGCTCGGCGGCTTCGTGGCCCCGAACGTCAAGAACTGGGCAGACCAGTCGTTCGGCTCGGGCGAGGCCGGGCTGTACGTCCTGGCCGGCACGACGCTGTGCGGAGCGCTGCTCATCCTGGGCATGACCCTGGTCGGCCTGCGTGGCCGGGAAGATGCCGCAGACGTGGCGGTGCCGCAGAGGACGGAGGTGCGCTGATGCGCGCGCTGGTGTTCGACGGGCCCTGGCAGATCGGCACGCAGCAGCGGGAGGACCCGGTGCCCGCTGCCGGCGAGGTGCTGATCGAGGTGCACGCGACCGGGATCTGCGGGTCCGACATCCACGGGTTCACCGGGGAGAACGGACGGCGGCACCCGGGCCAGGTCATGGGGCACGAGACGGTCGGCCGGGTCGCGCAGGTCGGCGCCGGCGTCACCGGCCTGCGGCCGGGTGCGACGGTCACCGTCAACCCGGTGATCGCGTGCGGCGAGTGCCCCGCGTGCCGTGCGCACGCCGAGCAGAGCTGTCCGCGACGACGGGTCATCGGTGTCACCCCCGACCTCGTGTCCGCGTTCGCCGAGCTGATGGTGGTCCCGGCCGGCAACGTCGTCGAGCTGCCGGAGAGCATGCCGACCGAGTACGGCGCACTGGTCGAGCCACTGGCGGTCGGCTTCCACGCCGCGGTGCGCGGGCAGTGCAGCGACACCGACCGGCTGCTGGTGATCGGCGGCGGGCCGATCGGGCAGGCATGCGCGCTGGCCGCGCAGCGACTCGGCGTCGGTCGCCTCGTCGTCACCGAGCCACACCCCCGTCGCCGTGACCTGGTGGGGGCGCTGGGCGCGCAGGCGGTCGACCCGTCGACGGGCGACGTGGCCGAGGCCGTGACCTCGGCGCTCGGCGGCCCCGCGACGCTGGTGCTCGACGCCGTCGGTGCCACCGGGTCGGTCGAGGACGCGGTCCGCTGTTCCTCCTTCGGCGCGCGGGTCGTGCTGGTCGGGATGAACGCGCCGCGCATCGACCTGGCGGCGTACGCAGTGAGCACCGAGGAGCGCAGCCTCATCGGCAGCTTCTGCTACTCCGCCGACGACTTCCGGCAGACCGCGCAGTGGGTGGGAACCTCTCCGCCCCAGCTCGCGCACCTGGTCGACGGGCGAGTCGACCTCGACGCGGCGGGCGGTGCGTTCACCGACCTGGCGCGTGGTGACTCCCAGGCCAGCAAGATCCTGGTGTTCCCCGGTGGACCCGCGAACAAGGAGCAGGCTCGATGACCGGCACCCGAAAGATCCGTCACCTTCGCGCCTACACCGTCCGTGGCGGCGGTGCCGACTACCACGACCAGGCCGCGGACCACTGGATCGACGACCACATCGCCACCCCGATGTCGAAGTACCCCGGCTACGCCGAGAGCCGCAGGTCGTTCGGCATCGACGTGCTCGGCTCGCTGGTGGTCGAGGTCGAGGCCGACGACGGCACGGTCGGCTTCGCGGTCACGACCGCGGGCGAGCCCGGCGCGTGGATCGCCGAGCGGCACCTCGCGCGGTTCGTCGAGGGCGCGAAGGTGACCGAGATCGAGAAGATCTGGGACCAGCTGTACCGCTCCACGCTGTTCTACGGCCGCAAGGGGCTCGTGCTCAACGTGGTCAGCGCGATCGACCTCGCGCTGTACGACCTGCTCGGCAAGCTGCGGGACGAACCGGTGTTCTCCCTGCTCGGCGGTCCCGTCCGCGACGAGATCACCTTCTACGCCACCGGCGCGCGGCCCGACCTCGCGCAGAAGATGGGCTTCGTCGGCGGCAAGATGGCCCTCCAGCACGGTCCCGAGCGGGGCGCCGAAGGCATGCGCGCGGAGCTCGACCGGCTCGCGGCGATGCGCGACCGGGTGGGCGACGACTTCTGGCTCATGCTCGACTGCTGGATGTCGCTGGACGTCGACCACGCCGTCAAGCTCGCGCAGGGCGCGGCCGCCTACGGCCTGAACTGGCTCGAGGAAGCGCTGCCGCCGGACGACTACTGGGGATACGCCGCGCTGCGGCGCCGCATGCCGACGGGCGTCCGCGTGAGCACGGGCGAGCACGAGGCGACGCGGTGGGGTTTCCGGCTGCTGCTGGAGATGGGCTGTGCGGACATCCTGCAGCCCGACGTCAACTGGTGCGGTGGGATCACCGAGCTGCTGAAGATCTCCGCGCTGGCCGATGCGCACGGTGCGCTGGTCGTGCCGCACGGGTCGAGCGTGTACTCGTACCACTTCGTGGTGACCCGTCACAACAGCCCGTTCGCCGAGTTCCTGATGATGCACCCGGAGGCCAGCGAGGTGGTGCCGATGTTCTCGCCGCTGCTGCTCGACGAGCCGGTTCCCGTCGACGGCAGGATGCGGGTGCCGGACACGCCGGGGTTCGGCGTCCGCCTCAACCCCGAGTGCGACCTCACGCGCCCCTACACCCACTGACACCGCACCCACTGACGGCACGCACGACAAGCCACCAGAGACAGGAGACGGAGTGCAGCTGCTGCGCCTCGGCCCGCCAGGGTCGGAACGCCCCGCCGTACGCGACGACGACGGCACCACTTTCGACATCAGCCCGCTGACGGCGGACATCGACGGCGAGTTCCTCGCCGGCGACGGCATCGCGCGGGTCCGCGAGGCCCTGGCCGCGGGCCGGCTCGCGCCGATGGGCGACGAGGGGCAACGCGTCGGTGCGCCGATCGCCCGCCCCGGTGCGGTGCTGTGCATCGGGCAGAACTACGCGGCGCACGCCGCGGAGTCCGGTGACGACCCGCCGAAGGTGCCGGTGCTGTTCTTCAAGCTCCCCAACACCGTCGTGGGCCCGTACGACGACGTCCGCATCCCACGTGGTGCCGACCGCGTGGACTGGGAGGTCGAGCTCGGCGTCGTCATCGGCCGACGGGCGCGCTACCTCGAGTCGCCCGAGGAGGCGCTGGAATACGTCGCCGGCTTCGTGGTGTCCAACGACGTGTCCGAGCGTGCCTTCCAGAATGAGCACTCCGGTGGCCAGTGGTCCAAGGGCAAGTGCTGCGAGACCTTCAACCCGCTCGGGCCGTGGCTGGTCCCGACCGAGGACGTCGCCGACGTGCAGAAGCTGGGGCTGCGTTCGTGGGTCAACGGCGAGGTTCGCCAGGACTCCGACACCGCGGACATGATCTTCGATGTCGCGTTCCTCGTCTGGCACCTTTCGCAGTACCTGGTGCTCGAGCCCGGTGACGTCGTCAACACCGGAACGCCGCAGGGCGTCGCGCTCTCCGGCCGGTTCCCGTACCTTCGCACCGGCGACATCATGGAGATCGAGATCGACGGCCTCGGACGGCAGCGCCAGCGGCTGGTGGGCGACGCCGGCTGACCTCGGTGGACGCCTCGACGAAGGGCATGCCCGTGCGGCACAGGAGACGCGGATGCGGATAGCGCTGTTCATCACCTGTCTGGCCGACACGCTCTACCCGTCGGTGGGCCGCGCCACCGTGTCGCTGCTGGAGCGGCTGGGGCACGAGGTGGATTTCCCCGCCGGGCAGACGTGCTGCGGTCAGATGCATATCAACACCGGGTACCAGCGCGATGCGCTGCCGCTGGTACGCCACCACGTCGAGGTGTTCGAGGCCGCACTGGCCGACGGTGTCGAGGCGATCGTGGCGCCGTCCGGCTCCTGCGTCGGGTCGGTACGCCATCAGCACGCGGACGTCGCCGCCCGCGCCGGTGACGACGACCTGGCCCGC
>DATMEB010000279.1:0-2184 GCA_035557095.1 Nocardioidaceae bacterium
CCGGTGGGCCGAGCCGGGCGACGCGCACGCGCTGCGGGTGGCCGGTGGTGGTGGCGACGACGCGCTCGTGCACGCGGGTCCGGACGGCATCGACGAGGTCGAGCTGCGGATGTCCGCGCACGACGGCGCCCAGCCGCTCCCAGTGCACAAGGCCGCGTCCGGCGGCGAGCTGTCCCGGGTGATGCTCGCGATCGAGGTCGTGCTGGCTCACTCCGACCCCGTGCCCACGCTGGTGTTCGACGAGGTCGACGCGGGCGTCGGCGGCCGCGCGGCGGTGGAGATCGGCCGCCGCCTGGCCCGGCTGGCGTCGAGCCACCAGGTCATCGTGGTCACGCACCTACCGCAGGTGGCCGCGTTCGCGGATCGCCACCTGGTGGTCGACAAGTCCGCCAAGGGCGGCGTCACGCGCAGCGACGTGCGGATGGTGGCGGATCGGGATCGGGTCGTGGAGCTGGCTCGGATGTTGGCCGGCATGGACTCGACCGAGACTGGGCGGGCTCATGCGGAGGAGCTGTTGGAGGTGGCTCGGAAGGACAAGCGGAAGCGCTGACTTCGGTCGGGGTTCGAGGGCCGGGGGAGGGGTGGGGTGCGCTGGGCGGGGACGGTTTTGGTGATGGTGCGGTTGGCATTGCCGGGTGCGGTTGGGCAGGCGCCGATCGGGTCGGTTGTTGGTGGTCCATTTTGGGTTGGCCGGGTGCGGTTGGGCAGGGCGTTGGGTCCAACCATCGACCCAAGCCCACCCGAATCTGACTAACCGCTTCCGCAACCAACAGAACCGCGATTCGGTGAGTTTTCCTCCTTCTGGTCATCCCGCATCCCTCTAACGGCGTGGCGGAGCGGAATTCTTCTGTCCATTTGTCACCATCTGGCTCATGAAGCTCACTGGCCTCCTGCCGCGACCAAATCGGAGTCGGCCTGGGATCACGGGGGTGGCCAGGGTCGACCGTCGAACCGGCGATTTGTTGCGTCGGGTCGATGTCGGGGAGATCGTCGTGCTCGATCAGGTCGATCTTGATCGGGCGACGGCCGATGCGCTCGTCGATGCCGGGGTGGCGGGCGTGGTGAACGCGTCGCCATCTATCTCCGGGCGTTTTCCCAACCTTGGGCCCGAGATCGTCGTCGGTGCGGGGATCGTGCTCGTCGACGACGTGGGGCCGGAGGTACTTCGCGCCGTCAAGGAGGGCAGCAAGGTCCGGCTGCACGAGGGCGGCGTCTACCTCGGCGAGAAGGAGGTCGGGCGCGGGACGGAACAAACAGTCGAGTCGATCGCCGACCTCATGATCGAGGCCAAGGCCGGCATGTCCGCCCAGCTCGAGGCCTTCTCCGCGAACACGATCGAGTTCCTTCGCCGCGAGCGCACGCTCATCCTCGACGGCATCGGCGTCCCGGAGCTGCGCAAGAGCCTCCACCAGCGCCAAGTGCTGATCGTCGCCCCCGGTCACGGGCACGCCGAGGACCTCGCGAGCCTCAAGCGCTACATCGCCGAGCACCGGCCCGTGCTCGTCGGCGTCGATGCCGGCGCGGACACGCTGCACGAGCGCGGGTACCGACCGGACCTGATCGTCGGCGACCCCGACCGGCTGTCGACCGACACCCTGCGCAGCGGCGCCGAGGTCGTCGTGCCCGCGTACCTGGACGGGCACGCCCCCGGCCTGGAACGCGTCCAGGACCTCGGCATCGGCGCGGTCACCTTCCCCGCCTCCGGCAACGCCGAGGACCTCGCCCTGCTGCTCGCCGACACACACGGCGCGAGCCTCGTCGTCACGGTCGGCTTCCAGGCCACGCTCAGCGAGTTCCTCGACCGCGGCCGCTCGGGCTCGAACCCGTCCACGTTCCTGACCCGCCTCAAGCTCGGCAGCAAGATCGTCGACGGCAAGGCGGTCGCGACCCTGCACCGCAGTCGCGTCTCGCTCGGCGCAGTCGTCGTGCTCGTCCTCGCTGCGCTCGTCGCGGTGGCCGTCGCCGTGGCGGTGTCCGGGGTGGGCGGCGCCTATGCCGACTGGGCGGTCGACACCTGGCACAGCTTCATCACCTGGATCGAGGGGCTCTTCTCGTGATCTCCCTGCGCTACCACATCATCTCCATCGCCGCGGTCTTCCTCGCGCTCGCCGTCGGCGTCGTGCTCGGCTCGAGCACGCTGTCCCGCACGCTGCTGTCCGGCCTCAGCAACGACAACGACGAGCT
>DATMEB010000280.1:0-9630 GCA_035557095.1 Nocardioidaceae bacterium
GTCGGAGGCCAGGGCGTCGTAGCGGCCGCCACCGCCGACGGACTTCAGCCGCTCGTAGCCCGCCATGAAGATCTCCACGACGGTGCCGGTGTAGTAGTCGAGCCCTCGGGCGATGCGCAGGTTGGCCTCGACGGTCACCCGCCGCCGCTCCCCCGCGGCGCACCCCTCGACCACCGCGGCGAGCTCGGTGAGCCCCTCGTCGAGCAGCGGGTCCTCGACGCCGAGCGCCCGCACTGCTGCAACAAAAGACGTGTCCGGCACCCGGATCGTGGCCAGCTCCAGGCAACGCTGGGCCTGGTCGGGACTCGCGCCGGCGTCGCTCACGAGCAGTTCCGCAACGGCCTCGGCCGGCAGCTTGTCGAGCTTGTCGATGGTGCGGATGGCAGCAGTGACGTCCGGCAGGCCGAGGCCGCGGTAGAACCCCTGGATCAGCTTGCGGTTGTTGAACTGGAAGCTCAGCGGCGGGAGGGGCAGGGCGTCCAGCGCCTCGACCATCACCCGCATCACCTCGACGTCGTGGTGGAAGGGCAGCTCGTCCTTGCCGACGATGTCGACGTCGGCCTGGTTGAACTGGCGGTAGCGGCCGTCCTGCGGGCGCTCGCCCCGCCAGGCCGGCTGGATCTGGTAGCGGCGGAACGGGAACTCGAGGTGCCCCGCGTGCTCCAGCACGTAGCGCGCGAACGGCACGGTGAGGTCGAAGTGCAGGGCCAGGCCCGCGTCACCTTCACCCTCGCCGGCCTGGAACCGGCGCAGCACGTAGATCTCCTTGTCGACCTCACCGCCCTTGGCGAGCCGGTCCAGCGGCTCGACCGCGCGGGTCTCGATGTTGGCGAAACCGTGCAGCTCGAAGGAGCGCGATAGCGAGTCGACGACCTGCCGCTCGACGACGCGGGCAGCAGGCAGCAGCTCGGGAAACCCGCTGAGCGGGGTCGGTTTGGACACTGACTACAGTCCCCGCGTCACTCGTCCGGCGGCGCCGGAATCCTGCAGGTCGAGCAGGAAGGGGTTGGTGGCGCGCTCGCGGCCGATCGTGGTCTGGTCGCCGTGACCCGGCAGCACCACGATGTCGTCGGCCAGCGGCAGCACCTTGTCGGCGAGGCTGCGCAGCATCGTGGGGTGATCGCCGCCGGGCAGGTCGGTGCGTCCGATCGAGCCGGCGAAGAGCAGGTCCCCGCTGAACATCACCTCGCTGATGTCGGCGTCGTCGTACGGCGAGCGGAACGTGACCGAGCCCCGGGTGTGACCGGGGGTGTGGTCGACGACGAAGGTGAGGCCCGCGATCTCGAGGTTCTGGCCGTCGCCGAGGTCGCGTACGTCGTCGGGCTCGGCCCACTGGTGGTCGGCGCCGAGCAGGCTCGGCAGCATCGCCTTGGTCTCGGGTGACATGCCGGCGAGGGGGTCGGTGAGGAGGTGCCGGTCATCGGGGTGGATCCAGGCGGTGGCGTCGTAGGTGCCCGCGACCGGAGCGACGCACCAGATGTGATCGAGGTGTCCGTGCGTGGCCAGAACAGCGATCGGCTTGAGGTTGTGCTCCCGGACCACCTGGGCGACGCCTTCGGCGGCGTCCTTGCCGGGGTCGACCACCACGCACTCCGTGCCTGCCCCGGTCGCGGCGACGAAGCAGTTCGTGCCCCAGGGACCTGCGGGGAAGCCGGCAATCAACACCGACCCAGCCTATCGAGGCGAATCGCCTGACGTCGCCCCGCCCGGTGCCTCCGTGACTATCCTGGGCCACTGCGCTGCGCATGCCGAGTTGGCTGATGAGGAAAAGGACAAGCTTGTGACGAGCACCGAATGGGGTCGGGTCGACGAAGACGGGACCGTCTTCGTGAAGACCGCCGACGGTGAGCGCCCGGTCGGGCAGTACCCCGCCGGGACCCCCGAGGAGGCCATGACCTTCTTCACCGAGCGGTACGCCGCGCTGGCGTTCGAGGTCGAGCTCCTGGAGAAGCGGGTCCGGTCCGCGGTGCTGTCACCCGAAGAAGCCGGCGAGTCGGTGAAGACCGTGCTCGAGCAGGTGTCCAACGCCAACGCGGTCGGCGACCTGGCCTCGCTGAGCCAGCGGCTCGAGTCGCTGGCCCCGGTCATCGCGGAGCAGCGGGAGGCGCGGAAGGTCGAGAAGGCCAAGCGTGCCGTCGAGTCCAAGGAGCAGAAGGAGCGCATCGTCGCCGAGGCCGAGCGGATCGCCGAGGGCGCCGACTGGCGCAACGGCGCCAACAAGCTGCGCGAGCTGCTCGAGCAGTGGAAGGCACTCCCCCGCATCGACCGACCGTCCGACGACGCACTGTGGAAGCGCTTCTCCGGTGCCAGGACGGCGTACACCCGCCACCGGAAGACGCACTTCGCCGAGCAGGACGAGAAGCGCGATGGCGCCCGGGTCATCAAGGAGCGGCTGGCCAAGGAAGCGGAGGGGCTCGCGGACTCCACCGACTGGGGCCCCACGGCCGGGCTATACCGCGACCTGATGCGCAAGTGGAAGGAAGCCGGCCCGGCTCGCAAGGACATCGACGACGAGCTCTGGAGGCGGTTCCGGGGTGCGCAGGACCAGTTCTTCGGAGCCCGCGACGCGGCCAACGAGGCACTGGACGCGGAGTACGCCGCCAACGCCGAGGTCAAGGACAAGCTGCTCGTCGAGGCCGAGGCGCTGCTGCCGGTCACCGACATCGATGCGGCCAAGAAGGCGTTCCGCAACATCGCGGACCGTTGGGACGCCGCGGGCAAGGTGCCTCGGGAGCGGATGAAGGACCTCGAGGGCCGGATCAGCAAGGTCGAGCAGGAGATCCGCGGGCTCGAGGAGGAGCAGTGGCGCCGCTCCGACCCCGAGAAGTCAGCCCGCGCCGACGACATGGTGTCCAAGCTGGAGGCGGCCATCGCCGACGTCGAGGCGGACCTGGAGAAGGCCCGCGCCGCCGGCAACGAGAAGAAGGTCAAGGAGCTCGAGGACAACCTCGCCTCTCGCCAGTCTTTCCTCGAGATGGCCAAGCGTGCCTCGGAGGAGTACGGCGGCTGAGGCCCTGCACCTCTTCCGAGGTCTCGACGACGCTCGCTGGCGCTCGCTGCTCGACCACCGATGGCCGAGTCGGGGCTCTCGTCAGTGGGTGACTCGGTAGGCGTCGAACACGCCGGGCACCGATCGCACCGCCTTGAGCACGTTGTCGAGGTGCTTGGCCTCGGCCATCTCGAACGTGAACCGGGATTTCGCAACCCGGTCGCGGGTGGTGTTGAGGGTGGCGCTGAGGATGTTCACGTGCGCGTCCGACAGCACCATGGTGATGTCGGAGAGCAGCCGGGCCCGGTCGAGCGCCTCCACCTGGATGTTGACCAGGAACGTCGACTGGCCGGTGGGCGCCCACTCGACCTCCAGCACCTTCTCCGGCTGCTTGAGCAGCTCGGTGGCGTTGGTGCAGTCCCTGCGATGCACCGAGACTCCCCCGCCCTTGGTGACGAAGCCGAGGATGGCGTCCGGAGGAACCGGGGTGCAGCACTTGGCGAGCTTGACCCAGACGTCCGGTGAGCCCTTCACGATCACGCCCGAGTCGCCGCCGGAGAGCTTGGGGCGACCGCGCCGGCCGGTGATCGTGACCGCCTCGGCGAGGTCCTCCTGGGCGCCCTCGTCGCCGCCGTGCAGGTCGACCACCCGTCGTACGACGGCCTGGGCGCTGAGGTTGCCCTCGCCGACTGCCGCGTAGAGCGCGGTCACGTCGGACAGGTTGAAGTGGCCGGCGGCGAGGGATAGCGACTCGTGGGAGAGCAGCCGCTTGATCGGCAGGCCCTCCTTGCGCATCAGCTTGGCGATCTGGTCCTTGCCCCGATCGATCGCTTCCTCGCGGCGCTCCTTGGTGAACCACTGCCGGATCTTCGAGCGGGCGCGGGGCGAGCGGACGAACGTGAGCCAGTCCTGCGAGGGGCCGGCGTTGGCGGCCTTGGAGGTGAAGACCTCGACCACGTCGCCGTTTTCGAGCGTCGACTCGAGCGGCACCAACCGGCCGTTGACCCGCGCACCGATCGTGTGGTGCCCGACCTCGGTGTGGACGGCGTACGCGAAGTCGACCGGCGTCGCCCCGGCGGGCAGCGCGATCACGTCACCGCGCGGGGTGAACACGTAGGTCTCGGCGCGGTTGATCTCGAAGCGCAGCGACTCGAGGAACTCGCCGGGGTCCTCCACCTCGCTCTGCCAGTCCAGCAGCTGGCGCACCCAGGTCATGACGTCGAGGTCGCCGGCCTTTTCGGTCTCCCGACCGGCGCGGCCGTCCTCCTTGTACTTCCAGTGCGCGGCGACGCCGTACTCCGCCCGGCGGTGCATCGCGATGGTGCGGATCTGCATCTCGACCGGCTTGCCCATCGGGCCGATGACCGTGGTGTGCAACGACTGGTACATGTTGAACTTCGGCATCGCGACGTAGTCCTTGAACCGCCCGGGCAGCGGGTTCCACCGCGCGTGCAGCACGCCGAGCGCGGCATAGCAGTCGCGGGTCGACTCGACCAGGATCCGGATGCCCACCAGGTCGTAGATGTCGGCGAAGTCACGTCCCCGCACGATCATCTTCTGGTAGATCGAGTAGTAGTGCTTGGGCCGGCCGGTCACGGTGGCCTTGATCTTCGCGGTGCGCAGGTCGTCCTGCACCTGAGCGGTCACCTTGGCCAGGAACTCGTCTCGCGACGGCGCCCGCTCGGCGACCAGCCGCACGATCTCGTCGTAGACCTTCGGGTGCAAGGTGGCGAACGCGAGGTCCTCGAGCTCCCACTTGAGCGTGTTCATACCGAGCCGGTGCGCCAGCGGCGCGTAGATCTCGATGGTCTCGTGCGCGACGCGCTCCTGCTTCTCCTGCTTGAGGTAGCGCAGCGTGCGCATGTTGTGCAGCCGGTCGGCGAGCTTGATCACCAGGACCCGGATGTCCTTGGCCATCGCGACGACCATCTTGCGGATCGTCTCGGCCTGCGCGGTGTCGCCGTACTTGACCTTGTCGAGCTTGGTGACGCCGTCGACGAGCAGCGCGACCTCGTCTCCGAAGTCTCCGCGCAGCGCGTCGAGGGTGTACGTCGTGTCCTCGACCGTGTCGTGCAGCAGCGCGGCGCACAGCGTGGGCGGCGTCATGCCGAGCTCGGCCAGGATCGTGGCCACCGCCAGCGGGTGTGTGATGTACGGGTCGCCGCTCTTGCGCGACTGGTTGCGGTGGTGGCCCTCGGCGGTGGCGTATGCCCGCTCGATGATCCCGAGGTCGGCCTTGGGGTGGGTGCCCCGCACGATCCGGAACATCGGCTCCAGGACCGGGTTGACCGACGACTGGCGGCCCCCGCCGAGACGGGCGAGCCGGGCCCGCGTGCGCAGCCGGCCGGTGGCCTGCGTGGTGCTCGGGGCAGGCTCCTCCTCGGCACGGGCTACGGCTGCCGCCTTGCCCGTGACCCGGGTCGGCGCGGCGGGATCGTCTGCCACTCGACCTCCTGTCTTGCGGGACTCTTCAGTCTACGCAGGGAGACCAACGTGTACGCCGCTGCCCGCGCATGTCAGGCCGCGCAGGTCACGCCGTGACCAACGCCGTCGCGTCGAGAACCGAGATCTTGTCCCGTCCGCCCAGGAACGAGAGCTCCAGCAGAACCGCGACGTGCTCGACCGTGGCCCCGCAGCGCCGGACCAGGTCGGCGGTCGCGGCAACCGTGCCGCCGGTGGCGAGGACGTCGTCGACGATCAGCACCCGGTCGCCCGGCGCCAGGGCGTCCTGGTGCACCGCGAGCGTCGCCTCGCCGTACTCCAGCGTGTAGGACACCTCGTGGGTCGCCGCGGGCAGCTTGCCCTGCTTGCGTACCGGGACGAACCCGGCACCGAGCGCCAGCGCGACCGGTGCGGCCAGGATGAACCCGCGGGCCTCGATGCCGACGACCTTGTCGACCGCCGTGCGGCCGTGCGCGTCGCGCCCGAGCCGGGCGAGGGACTCGACCACCTCGGCGAGCGCGGCCGGCTCGGCCAGCAGCGGGGTGATGTCCTTGAACATCACCCCGGGCTCGGGGAAGTCGGGTACGTCGCGGATCAGCGACCCGAACAGGTGCCCTCCGCCCGGGGCGCCGGGTTGGGATGCCATGGACGCGCGCTCAGGCCCTGGGGCCGGGGTCGCCGTCCAGTCCGGTGCCGGGGCCGCCGGCCGGCGGGGTGTCCTCGTCGCTGGAGGAGGCGTCGGCCGTCTGCTCCTTGGAGACCACGGCGTCGCGGTGCGCGCGTACGACCACGCCGGGCGCGATCTCGAGGCGCAGCTCGCGGCCTTCGTCCTCGACGCCCACGATGCGGGCGAAGAGGCCGCTGCCGAGCAGTACGGAGTCACCGACACCGAGACTCGAGCGCAGCGCGGAGACCGCCTGCTGCTTCTTGCGGGCGGGCCGCAGGATCAGGAACCAGAACAGGACGAAGATCAGGACGAGTGGCAGCAGACCGGCAAGGTCGTTCACCGATGGACTCCTCGGGTCGTGGGTCAGCAGGACCGGTTTCCTCGAGGTACACGGGTCGAGCGCCGGTCAGGGCTTGAGTCTAGTCATTCTTCGTCGAACAACGTCTGCGCACCGGCCCCGAAAGCGGCCTGCGCCGGCGGTGTCAGCCCCAGATGCTCCCAGGCCGCGGGCGTGGCGACGCGGCCGCGTGGCGTGCGGGCCAGGAATCCCGACCGCACCAGGAACGGCTCGGCGACCTCCTCGACGGTCTCGCGCTCCTCGCCAACGGCGACCGCGAGCGTGCCGAGGCCGACCGGTCCACCGGCGAACCGGCGGCACAGCGCGTCGAGAACGCCGCGGTCGAGCCGGTCCAGGCCGAAGTCGTCGACCTCGTACAGCTCCAGCGCGAGCCGGGCCACCCGCAGGTCGACGTCGCCATCGGCGCGCACCTGCGCGTAGTCGCGGACGCGCCGCAGCAGCCGGTTGGCGATGCGTGGGGTGCCGCGGGACCGGCCCGCGATCTCGGCCGCGCCTTCGGCGCTGACGCGCACCTCCAGCAGCCGCGCCGAGCGATGCACGATCAACTCGAGCTCACCCGGCTCGTAGAACTCCAGGTGCGCGGTGAAGCCGAACCGGTCGCGCAGCGGGCTCGGCAGCAGGCCTGCGCGGGTGGTCGCCCCCACCAGCGTGAACGCCGGGATCTCCAGCGGGATCGCCGTGGCGCCGGGGCCCTTGCCGACGACGACGTCGACCCGAAAGTCCTCCATCGCCATGTACAGCATCTCCTCGGCCGGTCGCGACATCCGGTGGATCTCGTCGAGGAACATCACGTCGCCCTCGCTGAGACCGGACAGGATCGCCGCCAGGTCGCCCGCGTGCTGGATGGCCGGACCGCTGGTCACGCGCAGCGGAGCGCCCATCTCCGCGGCGATGATCATCGCCATCGTGGTCTTGCCCAGGCCGGGAGGACCGGACAGCAGCACGTGGTCGGGGGCGCGACCGCGGCCGCGGGCCGCCTCCAGCACCAGCGAGAGCTGCTCGCGCACGCGGTCCTGACCGATCAGCTCGTCGAGCGTGCGGGGCCGCAGCGCCGCCTCGACCTCGCGCTCGTCGTCGTGGGCGTCGGCCTCGACCAGGCCGCGACCGGTGGTGTGGTCGTCGTACGACGTCATCGGCGGGGGCCCTCCTATGTCCTGGCCAGGGTGCGCAGCGCGGCCCGCAGCAGCGCGGACACGTCCGGGCTGGCGCCGGCCTGGTCGGCCACCCCCGCGACCGCGGACTCGGCGTCGCGGGCGGACCAGCCGAGGCCGAGCAGCGCCTGGTGCACCTGGTCGCGCCACTGCTGGGTCTCCCCGGCGGCAGGCGCGCGGCCGGTCCCGGCGCTCGCCGCGGGAGGACCGATGCGGTCCTTGAGCTCGAGGACGATGCGCTGCGCTCCCTTCCTGCCGATGCCGGGCACCTTGGTCAGCGCGACCAGGTCGTCACTGGCGACGGCCCTCCGCAGCTCGTCGGGGCCGTGCACCGCCAGCATCGCCTGGGCGAGCTTGGGACCGACGCCGCTGGCGGTCTGCACCAGCTCGAACAGCGCACGCTCGTCGTCGTCGGCGAACCCGAACAGCGTGAGCGAGTCCTCCCGCACCACCATCGAGGTGGGCAGCCGGGCGTGCTCGCCGTTGCGCAGGGTCGCCAGCGTCGCCGGCGTGCACAGCACGTGCAGCCCGACGCCGCCGACGTCGACGACGGCGGAGTCGAGCGCGACGGAGGCGACCCTGCCCTGGACGAACGCGATCACGGGACTCTCCTTCTTGTCGGCGTCCTGGCGTGCGCGACCGCCTCGGCCAGCCGCGCCTGCGCGGCGCCGCGCCAGACGTGGCAGATTGCCAGCGCCAGCGCGTCCGCGGCGTCGGCCGGGGTCGGGCGCTCGGACAGCCGCAGCAGCCGGGTGACCATCGAGGTCACCTGCTGCTTGTCGGCGCGGCCGCTGCCGGTGACCGCGGCCTTGACCTCGCTGGGGGTGTGCAGGACGACCGGAAGCCCGCGCCTGGCGGCCGCGGCGAGCGCGACGCCGCTGGCCTGCGCGGTGCCCATCACCGTGCGCACGTTGTGCTGGCTGAACACCTGCTCGACGGCGACCGCGTCCGGGCGGTACGTGTCGAGCCACCGGTCGATGGTCGCGTCGACCGCCGCCAGCCGGTGACCGACCGGGTCGCCGGCCGGAGTGCGGAGCACGTCGAAGGCGACCAGGTCCAGCGGCCGGCCGACCTGCCCGTCGACGACGCCCAGCCCGCATCGGGTCAGCCCTGGGTCGACGCCCAGCACCCGCACGCCGTACTCCTCTCGCCGCACCGAACACCTGTTCGGATCACGAGACTACGGCGCGGCTCCGTCCGAGCGGCGGCGCGACACGCTCAGTCGAGGGCGGCGAGCACCTCGTCGGACACGTCGAAGTTGCCGAAGACGTTCTGCACGTCGTCGCTGTCCTCGAGCGCCTCGATGAGGCGGAAGACCTTCTTCGCGGTCTCGACGTCGACCTCCACGGTCATGCTGGGCACGAACTGCGCCTCGGCGGACTCGTAGTCCATCCCGGTCTCCTGCAGGGCCGTGCGCACCGCGACGAGGTCGCTGGGCTCGGAGAGCACCTCGAAGCTCTCCCCCAGGTCGTTGACCTCCTCGGCGCCGGCGTCGAGCACGGCTCCGAGCACGTCGTCCTCGCTCACCTCGGTCTTGTCCTCGGTGTCGGCCTGCTCCTGCACCTTCGGCAGGAGTACGACGCCCTTGAGGTTGAACAGGTAGGCCACCGAGCCTGCGTCGGCCATCGACCCGCCGTTGCGGTTCATGGCCGTGCGCACCTCCCCGGCGGCGCGGTTGCGATTGTCGGTGAGGCACTCGACCAGCAGCGCGACGCCGTTGGGGGCGTAGCCCTCGTAGAGGATCGTCTGGTACTCCGCTCCCCCGGACTCCAGCCCGGCGCCGCGCTTGACCGCGCGGTCGATGTTGTCGTTGGGGACCGACGACTTCTTGGCCTTCTGGATCGCGTCGTACAGCGTCGGGTTGCCGGCCGGGTCGCCACCACCGGTGCGCGCGGCCACCTCGATGTTCTTGATCAGCTTGGCGAACAGCTTGCCTCGCCGTGCGTCGACGACGGCCTTCTTGTGCTTCGTGGTCGCCCACTTGGAGTGGCCTGACATGAACGCTGTCCTCCTGTGTGTGTAC
>DATMEB010000281.1:0-15997 GCA_035557095.1 Nocardioidaceae bacterium
TCACCGCCCCACACCTGGACACCTACGTCGCCGTGGTGCTGCCCTACGCGGATCGCACCGGTGAGGGACTGCCCGGCGAGCAGTCGCTGCGGGCCCTGCGCGACATCGAGGAGCGGATCGGCGCGGCCCTGGGGCCGCGAGGTGCCGTGGTCGCACACCAGAGCGCGGCCGGAGCGCGCACACTGCACGTCTACGTCGACTCCACCGCAGACCGCCTCGGGGTGCTCAAGCAGGTGGCTCGGACCTGGGACGAGGGCAGGGCCACGGTGCACGACATGCGCGACCCCGGATGGCAGGCGGTCGCACACCTGCGGGGTTGAGCACCGAGTGACCCGGATCGAACCCAGGATCTGACGCAGGATCCGACCCAGGGCGAGCTCAGTCCTCGATCCGCTCTCCGCGCTCGTCCCAGTGCTCGGCGACCTTCTTGGAGGGCTGCACCCGCGGTGGCTCGCCCGGCATCTTCGGGTAGTCCGGTGGGTACGGCGCCTCGCCCTCGCCGGACTCCTCGTAGAGCCGGAGCAACGGCTCGATCGAGTGCGCGGTCGCGTCGATCCCCTGCCACGGGTCTGCGTCGGTGACTCGCTCGGGAACGGTGAAGAGGTTGAACCCACGCGGGTCGGTCAGCTCGCTCAGCTCCTCCCACGTCATGGGCGTGGACACCGGCGCGCCCGGCAACGGGCGCAGTGACCAGGCGGCCGCGATCGTGCGGTCGCGACAGTTCTGGTTGAAGTCGACGAAGATCCGCTCACCTCGTTCCTCCTTCCACCACTTCGTGGTCACCCCGGGGTCCCGCTTCTCCAGCTCGCGGCCGAAGCCGATCGCGGCGTGCCGCACGTCGGTGAACTCCCAGCGCGGCTCGATGCGGATGTAGATGTGCACGCCGCGGTTTCCGCTGGTCTTGGGGTAGCCGGCGATGCCGTGCTCCTCGAGCAGCTCGCGGGCCACCCCCGCCACCCGCACTGCGTCGGTGAACGACGTCCCCGGCTGCGGGTCGAGGTCGATGCGCAGCTCGTCGGGATGCTCGACGTCCTCCCGGCGGACCGGCCACGGGTGGAAGGTGATCGTGCCCATCTGCGCGGCCCACACGAGCACCGCGGGCTCGGTCGGGCACACCTCGTCGGCGGTACGACCCGACGGGAACGTGATGTGCGCGGTCTCGACCCACGGTGGCGCGCCCTTGGGGATCCGCTTCTGGTAGAACGCGTCACCGCGGTTGTCGGCGCGGGTGGCGATCACCGCGCCCTCGAACACGCCCTTCGGCCAGCGCTCCAGCGTGGTCGGCCGCAGCCACGTCGCCCGCAGGATGCCCTCGCCCACCGCGGCGTAGTAGCGGGCGACATCGCCCTTGGTCGCCGCCGGGCTGTGGTCGCTTGCGGGGAAGATCTGGCGGTCGGGGTTGGAGATGCGTACGTCCCGGCCGTCCACCTCGACCTCGATCGCGTCGCTCATGGGGCCCAACCTAGAGGTCGGGGACGTCTCGCGCAGCGGACTCTGTGATCACACTCGCCGCCAAGCTGTTCACACATTGTTACCGAATGGGCTCGGGTGCGTCCCCGCTCTGACTCGCCGAACTGGGATACAAACGCCGCGTCCGCCACGTTCGGAGGAACCACCATGCGACCAGCCATCCTCGTGCCGCTCGCGGCGACCACCACGCTCGTCGTCTCCGCGTTCGCCCCGTCCGCTCCCGTCCCCGCGGCCGCCCAGGACGCCGCGGGCTCGTGCGGTGCCCCGGCCACGCTGGTCCACCAGATCCAGGGCCGGGGCGACAGCTTCGACCCGGCGTACGGCGGCAGCCAGACCGTCGAGGGCGTCGTCACCGCGTCGATGCTGAGCGGGGTGTTCGTCCAGGAGGAGGCGGGTGACGCCGACGACGACCCGCAGACCTCGGAGGGGATCTTCGTCTTCCTGTCCGGCCAGGCGGCGCCGACGGTCGGCTCGGTGGTCCGTGCCACCGGGACCGTCACCGAGTTCGGCGGCACCTCCGCCAAGACCGAGCTCACCGACCTGACCGCGCTGCAGGACTGCGGCCCCGCTGACCCCGTGCGACCGGTCGAGGTCGAGTTCCCGCTGGCGGCTCCCGGCGACCTCGAGCGCTACGAGGGCATGCAGGTCCGGCTGGTCGACGACCTGGTGATCAGCGAGTACTTCGACTACGACCGGTTCGGCGAGGTCGTGGTGGCCGATCCGCCGTACGGGTGGGATCGCCTGTACACGCCGACGGCCGTGACCGACCCGGGACCGCAGGCTCAGGCGCTGGCGTCCGAGTACGCACGCAGGCGCATCACGATCGACGACGCGTCGACGCGGCAGAACCCGTCCACGCTGCCGCATCCCGGCAACGGCGAGCCGTTCGGGCTGGACAACCGGTTCCGCGGCGGTGACACGGTCACCGGCATCGCGGGTGTGGTCGACCAGGCCTTCGGGACGTACCGCCTCCAGCCCACGGAGTACGGCCGGTTCACCGCACGCAACCGACGGCCGGCGACGGCGCCGCACGTCGGTGGCGGCGTCAAGGTCGCCAGCTTCAACGTGCTGAACTACTTCCGCACCATCGACGACGGCTCCGACGTCTGCGGGCCGCAGCAAGACATGGAGTGCCGTGGCGCGGACGACGCCACCGAGCTGCAGCGACAGCGTGCCAAGATCCTCGCCGCGCTGGCGAAGCTCGACGCCGACGTGGTCGGGCTGATGGAGATGGAGAACACCCCCGGTGTCGAGCCCGCGGCCGACCTGGCCGAGGGCCTCAACGCGCGACTGGGCGAGGGGACCTACGACTTCGTCGACACCGGCGTCGTCGGCACCGACGCCATCCGGCTCGGCTTCCTGTACCAGCCCGACACCGTGCGCCCAGCCGGCGACACCGACGTGCTCGACTCCGCCGACGACGTGCGCTTCGACGACACCAGGAACCGGCCGATGCTCACCCAGACCTTCGACAGGGTGCGCGGCGGCGCCCGGTTCACGGTGTCGGTCAACCACCTGAAGTCCAAGGGCTCGTCCTGCGACGACGACCCGGACACCGGCGACGGTCAGGGCAACTGCAACCTCACCCGCACCCGGGCGGTTCAGGCGATCACCGACCACCTGGCCGCCGACCCGACCGGCAGCGGTGATCCGGACCACCTCGTGATCGGCGACCTCAACTCCTACGACCACGAGGACCCGGTGCGCGCGTTCGCCACGGCCGGGTACGCCGACCAGGTCCGCAGGTTCGGCGGTGAGCTGGCCTACGGCTACGTCTTCGACGGACAGGCGGGCTACCTCGACCACGCGCTGGCCGACGACACGCTCGCCGGCCAGGTCACCGGTGCCCGGGAGTGGCACGTCAACGCCGACGAGCCCGACGTGCTCGACTACGACACGTCGTTCAAGCCCGGCCCCGTCGACGCGATCTTCTCCCCCGACCCGTTCCGCTCCTCCGACCACGACGCGGTGCTCGCCGGCCTCGACCTCGTCCGGGTCCACCCCGAGCGGTGCTACACCGACGACTCCCAGCGGGTGGCGTCGTACGAGCCCGGACGCCGGGTCAACGGCTCCGCGGTGCCGCGCCGGCACCGCGACCCGAAGCAGGCACTCGGTGTCGCCGACGACCGTCGCGTCACGCTGGGGATGGGCGGCAGGCTGACGTTCGAGCTGACCCGGCCGGTGCAGAACAACAACGGCGGCTCAGCCGACCTGCGCGTGCTTGACGTGGACGACGGCGCCGTCGGCCGGACCGACGCGGCGCGGGTCCTCGCCTCCCGCGACGGCGAGACCTGGCACCACGTGGGCGCGGTCTCCGGGAACGGCCGGGTCGACCTGGGCGACCTGGCGAGCGCGCGCTACGTCCGCGTCCTCGACACGACGGGCGGCCGGACGCTGCCGTCGACCGACGGCTACGACCTGGACGCGGTGGAGGTGCTGACCGGCTGCGCGTGACCACCCGCTGGCTAGGCTGGGAGCATGGGTTATCCGTTGGACCGCAGCGACGCCGAGTGGCGTGAGCGCCTCTCCGCGCAGGAGTACCAGGTGCTCCGGCAGGCCGGCACCGAGCGACCGTGGGCCGGAGAGTACGTCGACACCAAGACCGAGGGCGTCTACCGCTGCCGTGCGTGTGACACCGAGCTGTTCCGCTCCGAGACCAAGTTCGACAGCCACTGCGGCTGGCCGTCGTTCTTCGCCCCGCTCGCCGAGGACCGCGTGGAGTACATCGAGGACAGCAGCCTTGGCATGACCCGCGTAGAGGTGCGCTGCGCGAACTGCGGGTCGCACCTCGGGCACGTGTTCGAGGGCGAGGGCTACGACGTGCCCACCGACCAGCGCTTCTGCATCAACAGCATCAGCGTCCGGCTCGAGCCGGTCGCCAGCTAGGCCAAGCTGCCTGCAGCGCGGCGGTCCGCGGCCTGTCGGTCCGGTCTGCGACGCTCGTGCGATGCCGAGCTCATCCACGCGAAAGGCCGACCACGTGCTGGCCACGGTGCGCAAGCTGCTGGCGAAGGCCGAGGACCCTGCGGCGACCCCGCAGGAGGCCGAGATCTACAACGCCAAGGCGAGCGACCTCATGGCCGACTACGGCATCGACCGGGCGCTGCTCGCCGCCGCCGACCCCGACAGTGACGCGGTCGGCGACCGCGTGGTCGTCACCGAGGCACCCTACGCGCGCGACAAGGCCACGCTGCTCAGCGGGATCGCGCACGAGATGCGCTGCCGGGCCGTGCTCCGCACCCGCTACCCCGAGGGGATGAAGGAGCTCTCGCTGCACCTGTTCGGCTACGACTCCGACCTGCTGCGCACCGAGGTGCTGTACACCAGCCTGCTGGTGCAGGCCTCGGTCGGCATGGCCCGCGCCCCGGTGCCGTTCGGTGAGCAGGTCGCGGCGTTCCGCCGTTCGTGGCTGGCCGGGTTCACGCACGCGGTCGTCCAGCGGCTCGCCGCCGCCGAGCGGCGCGCGGCCGAGCAGGCTGACTCCGGCTCCACCGCGTCGGCCGGTGCCCATGGGAGGTCGGTCGCGTTGGTGCTGGCCGACCGTTCCGTCGCGGTCGCCGACACGCTGTCGCGGCGCTATCCCCGGCTGCAGACCGGGCGCCGACGGGTGTTGTCGGGCTCGGGCATGGCCGACGGCTGGACGGCGGGCCAGCAGGCGGTCATCGGCGGGCGGACACTGGACGCTTAGCGAGGTCCGTCAGGGCAGGGCCGCGACCAGGTCGCCGACGGCGCGGGCCCGACCGGTGTAGAAGGGCACCTCCTCGCGCACGTGCCGGCGGGTCTCGCTGCTGCGCAGGTGCCGCATCAGGTCGACGATGCGGTACAGCTCGTCGGCCTCGAACGCCAGCATCCACTCGTAGTCGCCGAGCGCGAACGACGCGACCGTGTTGGCCCGTACGTCGGGGTAGTCGCGCGCCATCTTGCCGTGTTCGGCGAGCAGCGCCCGGCGCTCCTCGTCGGGCAGCAGGTACCACTCGTAGGACCGTACGAACGGGTAGACGCAGACGTAGGCCCGCGGCTGCTCGTCGGCCAGGAACGCCGGCACGTGGCTCTTGTTGAACTCCGCGGGCCGGTGCAGCGCCATCTGCGACCAGACCGGTTCGAGATGGGTGCCGAGCACGGTCCGGCGCAGCCGCTGGTAGGCGTCCTGCAGGTCGTCGCTGGAGGCCGCGTGCATCCACACCATCACGTCGGCGTCGGCCCGCAGCCCGGCCAGGTCGTAGCTCCCGCGCACCCGCACGTCCTTGGCCGCCAGCTGGGCGAACAGGCTCTCGACCTCCGACACCATCGGCGCGCGGTCGCCGTCGCCGAGCGGGCGGGCCACCTTGAACACGGACCACATGGTGTAGCGGATCGTCGCGTTGAGGTCCCTGGCCGCCTTGCCCGCGTTGGGCTGTCTGCTCGCGCTCGGATCGGTGTTCATGGCTCCCTCGCAGCTTGCCCGTCCCTGCGCTCCGCGCTCGCGCTTCGGTCGGTGGTCATGGCGCGATTCTCCCCCGCTTCGTCAGGTGATCCACCACCTGGGTCGCGGCGGTGTGCGCGGTGGCGATGCAGGCCGGGATGCCCAGGCCGTCGTACGCCGCTCCGCACACCGCGAGCCCCGGCAGCGCGGCGATGCCCTCGCGGATGGCCTCGACCCGCTCGCGGTGCCCGACGGTGTACTGCGGGAGGCCGCCACCCCAGCGCGTCACCCGCGACGCCAACGGCGTGCCGACCTCCCCCGCCGCCGCCCGCAGGTCGGCCAGCGCGACCGCCGCGAGGTCGACGTCGTCCTGCTGCAGCTGGGCCTCCTCGCCGTAGCGACCCAGCGAGGTACGCACGGTCACCACCGACGCGTCGGCTTCGGCGACCCACGCCCACTTGTTCGACGAGTACGTCGACGCCTTGATCGCGCGGCGGTCCACCGGGGGTACGAGGAACCCCGAGCCGGTGAACGCGCCGGCCACCTTCTCGCGCGCGAACGCGAACGTCACCACGGCGACGCTGGCGTAGTGGATCTCGGCCAGCCTCGTCGCCGTCGGTGCCGCATGCGGCCTGACCAGCCGGGCAGCGGGTGCGGTCGGCACCGCGAGGACGACCGCGTCCGCGTCGACCCGCTCCTCGGCGTTGGTCGCGCCCAGCACGAGCGTCCAGCCCTGGTCGCTGCGCACCAGCTCACGCACCGTCGCGTGTGTGCGCACGTCCGCCCCGCTCGCCCGCGCCACCGCATCGGGCAGCCGGCCTACACCGCCGCGGATGCCGGCGAACACAGGTGTGTGGTCGTCGGCCGCGCCTGCCTGGGCCTGCGCGGCCGCGGACAGCAGCGACCCGCCGCGCTCGAGAAGAGCGGCGATCTGGGGTACGGCGGCACGCAGCGAAAGCTCGCGCGCGTGTCCGGCGTACACCCCGCCGAGCAGCGGCTCGAGCAGCCGGTCGTTGACCTCGGCGCCGAGGCGCCGGGTCACGAGCCTGCCGACCGCGATGTCGGTGCCGATCCGGCTGGCGGGCAGCACGTGGTCCAGCCGCGCCCGCGCGATGCCGGCGCGGGAGACGATGCCGGACGCGGCGAGCGCGCGCAGGTCGGTGGGGACACCCATCAGCGTCGGCGGCAACGGGCGGATCGCCTGCCGGGTCCAGACCGCGGCGCCGGTGGTCGCCGGGTGGGTCAGGTCGTCACCGAGCCCGACCGCGCGGGCGAGCTCGACCGCCTCCGGCCGGCGGTTGAGCATCGCCTCGGCGCCCTCGTCGACGGGGACGCCGGCGACCTCGGAGACGCGCAGCTTGCCGCCGACCTGGGCCGCCCCCTCGAGCACGGTGACGCGCAGCCCGGGCGCGAGCGTGCGCAGCCGGTGCGCGGCGGCCAGGCCGCTGATGCCGCCACCGACCACGACCACGTGAGCGTCGGTCATGGCCCCACCCTAGGGATCGCCGCGGCAGGAACCGGACGTGCGGATGCTGCGTCAGACCGGCAACCCACGGCTTCGGGAGCGACCATGACCAAGACCAGCGATCGGCGGCTTCTGCACCGCACGGCTGCGGCGGTTCTCGTCGCCGTCACCCTTGCCGGCTGCACGTCCGGTGGCGGCGAGCAGACCAGCGAGGGCGTGTCCAGCGCCCAGGACGGCTCCGCCGCCAGCCCACCACTTGCCTCCAGAGAGGTGGCACCTCAGGCGCCCGACTCGGCCGCGGTCGGCGGCAAGCCGGCGGCCACCCAGCCCGCGAGCCTGCTCAGCCGTGACGTCATCCAGACGGCGAACGTCAGCGTGCGCTCCCGTGACGTCGGTGAGGCGCTGGTGCGGGTGCGAGCACTCGTGGCCGGTGCGCAGGGCCTCGTCGCCGACGAGCACACCACGACCGGACGCAGCGGCGACCCGCGGCGGTCCGTGCTCACGCTGCGGGTGCCGTCCACGGCGTTCGACGCGGTCCTGCGCGACATCGACGATCTCGGCCGCGTGGCCTCGCAGCAGGTCAGCACACAGGACGTGTCCACCCAGGTCGTCGACGTGGAGGCGAGGATCGTCAGCGCCGAACGCGTGCTGCGGCGCATCCGCGGTCTCCTGGAGAGCGCGAACAGCTTCAGCGACGTGCTCAGCCTCGAGGCCGAGCTCGCGCGCCGCGAGGCCGACCTCGCCTCCTTGCGGGCGCAGCAGGCCTACCTGGAGGACCAGACCTCGATGTCGACGATCACGCTGAGCCTGCAGCGCACCTCGGCGCCGCCCGCGCCGCCGAAGCCGGAGCCGGCCGGGTTCGTCGCCGGACTCGGGGTCGGCTGGGACTTCCTCGCCGGGCTGGTGACCGGCGCGCTGACCGGGCTGGGTGTGCTCGTTCCGATGCTGGTTCTACTGGTGCCGGTCGCGCTGCTGGTCTGGTGGCTCGTGCGCGTCGCGCTGCGCCGGGTGCCCGGTCGTCAGCCGGCCGAGGAGCCGCCGGCGGCGTGAGCGGGCGACTCCGCGTGCACCATCTCGACGACCCGCTTGAGCACCCCGGGGTCGGTCCCCGGCAGCACCCCGTGGCCGAGGTTGAACACGTGACCGGGCGCGACGCGTCCCCGTCGGAGCACGTCCCGCGTCCTTGCCTCGACGACGTGCGGGGGTGCGTAGACCACGGTGGGGTCGAGGTTGCCCTGGACCGCGTAGCGGTCGCCCAGCCGCCGCGAGGCCTCGTCCAGCGGCACCCGCCAGTCGACGCCCACCACGTCGGCACCGGCGTCGCCCATCAGGCCCAGCAGCTCACCGGTCCCGACACCGAAGTGGATGCGCGGTACGCCGGTGGCTCCGATCGCCTCCAGCACCCGCCGGCTGTGCGGCTGCACGAACTCGGTGTAGTCCTGCGGCGAGAGCGCGCCGGCCCACGAGTCGAACAGCTGGACGGCGGCGGCGCCCGCCGACACCTGCACCTGCAGGAAGGCGGCCGAGATGTCCGCGAGCCGCGCAGCCAGCGCGTGCCACACCTCGGGGGCGCCGTACATCATCGCCTTCGTCTTGGCGTGGTCACGCGACGGACCACCCTCGACCAGGTAGGAGGCCAGCGTGAACGGCGCGCCGGCGAAGCCGATCAGCGGCGTGCCGCCGAGCTCGGCCACGAGTACCTGCACGGCTTCGGTGACGAATCCGACGTCGGTGGGGTCGAGCGGCGCGATCGCCTCGACGTCGGACATCGTCTGCACCGGCTTGCTCATCACCGGACCTACACCGGGCTTGATGTCGACGTCGACGCCGACCGCGCGCAGCGGCAGCACGATGTCGGAGAAGAAGATCGCGGCGTCGGTGCCGTAGCGGCGTACCGGCTGCAGGGTGATCTCGGTGATCAGGTCGGGGCGTGAGCAGGCCTCCAGCATCGAGGTGCCCTCCCGCAGCGCCCGGTACTCCGGTAACGACCGCCCCGCCTGCCTCATGAACCACACTGGTGTGCGCTCGACCGGCTGGCGGCGGCAGGCGCGAACCAGGACGGAGTCGGCCGGACGGGAGGGACCGGTGGGATCGGAGGGGCCGGCTGGGGTCGTCACCCGGCGATCCTACGGCGAGTCGCGGAGGCGCCCTCGACGGTCTCGACGTACGCTCACCGTATGGTCGCGCCAAAGGAACTCGACGCGCCGCCGAAGGCCTTCGCCACGGCGCTCGACCAGTTTCGGGCGGCGTCCCTGCGACCGGAGATCGTCTGCGAGGAGATGCCGGCGCCGCAGCGGGTCGCGCCGTACGCCGCGGCGATGAGCGCCGACATCGTGCTCGACGGTGCCGAGCTCGGAACCGGCCGGATCGTGCTGCTGCACGACCCCGCGGGCAACGACGCGTGGCAGGGCACCTTCCGCTGCGTCGCCTACGCACGCGCCGACATCGAGCCCGAGATGGTGACCGACCCTCTCCTGGCCGAGGTCGGGTGGTCGTGGCTGTCCGAGGCGCTGGCCACGCACCAGGCGGAGTACCTCGCACCCAGCGGCACCGTCACCAAGGTGGCCTCGGAGAGCTTCGGCGGAATGGCCGACGACCCCTCGAGCGCGCAGATCGAGATCCGTGCGTCATGGACGCCGGTCGGAGACCTGCGTCCGCATGTGGAGTCCTGGGGCGAGCTGCTGTGCACCGCGGCAGGCCTCCCGCCGGTGCCGTCCGGGGTGGTGGCCATGCCCAGCCGACGTGGGCACCACCGACGTTGAGCGACGCGCCGACCCCACCTGAAGAGACCTCCGCACCCCTGCTGGAACTCCGCGAAGGGCTCCCACCCGTCATCGACAGCGATGCGGCGCTGACCACGACCATCGATGCGTTCGCCTCGGGATCCGGGCCGGTGGCCGTCGACGCCGAACGCGCGTCGGGCTACCGCTACTCCGCGCGCGCCTACCTGGTGCAGCTACGCCGCGAGGGCGCGGGCACGGCGCTGGTCGACCCGCTGCCGTTCGACGACCTCGCCGAGCTCGGGTCGGCCATCATCGACGCGGAGTGGGTGTTGCACGCGGCCAGCCAGGACCTGCCCTGCCTCACCGCGGTCGGCATGCGGCCACGGCGGATCTTCGACACCGAGCTCGCCGGCCGGCTGCTGAACTACCCGCGGGTCGGCCTGGCCTCGATGGTCGAGGAGCTGCTCGGGTTCCGGCTGAGCAAGGAGCACTCCGCGGTGGACTGGTCGAGCCGGCCGCTGCCGGACCCGTGGCTGTCGTACGCCGCGCTCGACGTCGAGGTGCTGATCGAGCTGCGCGACGTGATCCACCGGCAGCTGACCGAGGCGGGCAAGCTGGGCTGGGCCGAGGAGGAGTTCGCGGCGCTGACCAACGCCGCGCCGGTGCAGCCTCGTCGCGACCCCTGGCGGCGCACGTCGGGCATCCACCGGGTGCGCGGCAAGCGGGCGCTGGCGACCCTCCGCGCGCTCTGGGAGGCCCGCGACGACATCGCCCGCCAGCGCGACGTGACGCCGTCGCGGATCCTGCGCGACGCCGCGATCGTCGAGGCCGCGTCGAGCCAGCCGAAGAACCGCTCCGACCTCGCGGCGCTGGGCGGGTTCCGCGGGCGGACCGCGCAGCGCTACCTCGGCCGGTTCGCCGAGGCGGTGGAGATCGCTCGGTCGCTTCCCGACGAGCATCTGCCGACGCTGGTCGCGCGCTACGACGGACCGCCCCCGGCCAAGGTCTGGGCCGACAAGGACCCCGCTGCCGCGGCCCGCTTGGCCAGCGCGCGCGAGGTGGTGGGCCAGCTCGCGGAGGAGCACCAGCTTCCGGTGGAGAACCTCGTCGCGCCCGACAGCGTCCGCCGGCTGTGCTGGACCCCGCCCGAGCCGCTGCAGCCGGAGACGGTCGCGGCGGCGTTGCGCGACTATCGCGCGCGAGAGTGGCAGATCGACCTGGTCGCCGGCGTACTCAGCGAGGCCCTGCAACCGTAGGCTGCCGCCCGGCCCCGGTCTCCCCAGTCAGTCGTACGACCACGCGCGGGTGCTCAGGCGCGACCACCCCAGCAAAGCGCGCCAGGGTTCTTCGTCGCGGCGGAGTAGCCTGCGGTCATGTGCCGGAGCATCAAGACCCTTCGCCCGCCCTTCGTCGAGGAGACGAACACCGACGACGTGCGCGCCGCCGCGCTGCAGTACGTCCGCAAGGTGTCCGGATTCCGTGCGCCGGCGGCGCACAACAGCCAGGCCTTCACCGACGCCGTCGACTCGGTCGCCGCGGCCACGCAGCGGCTGCTCGACGATCTGGTGGTGCACGGTTCGGCGCGCCCTCGGGCCTGACCGCGACCACCGTTCGTACGCTGACGCCATGCCTTGGGGAACCCTGACGAGCGCCCGCACCCGGGTCGCGGCCACGATGCTGACCTCGCTGGCCGTCGTGGTGACCGCCTGTAGCAGTGAGGACCCACCCGAGCAGGCGGGAGGGACCCCGAGCGCGAGCTCCTCCGCCACGGCCGCGGACTCCCCGACGCCATCTAAGTCGGCGAGTGAGCCCCCTGACGGCTCGGGGGCGACCGCGAGCGGATCGGCCAGTGGCTCGCCCGACGAGTCGCCCGGCGCCGCTGCCAGCACCAGTCCGGCCGAGCCGTCGACCACCGCCGAGGCCCCGAGCAAACTCGGCGCCGCGGTGCAGCCGCCCCCGCCCGGCGCCGGGCCGAAGGCGATGCTGCTGCGCGCCGACGAGATGCCGGGCCTGAACGCCCAGCATTCCTGGCGGCCGATCGCGACCGAGCACCGCGAGCGGCGACGCCCCGTCTGGGCCTGCCAGGTCACCGACTTCTTCTCGATCGGCGCCACCGACGTGTGGGTACGCCGCTTCGTCGGCAAGCCCGGCGGCGGTGACTCCGCCAGGGCCCGCTCGGCGGTGATCACGTTCGTCGACAACAAGAGCGCCCAGCGTGCACACGCCGTGCTCCGGGCCTGGCACGACCGGTGCGAGGAGCAGCTGCGCGCCCGGTTCCGGCGGATCAGCGTCGACGCCGCCGGCACCGCCGTCCCGGTGGGCGGCGGCAAGGCCGAGTGGCGGATGGCGACCTACGGCCCGGTGGCGGGCCAGCGCGAGGCGTCGTACTTCGACGCCACCGGCTACGTCCGCAAAGGCAAGCGGATCAGCCTCACCACGATGGTCAGCGTCGGCCAGGACTACAACTACCCCGCCGGCCGGGAGCCGATCGTGGGCGCGGTGCGGGCCTCGTCGGTGAAGCTGCGCGGCTGAGAACCGGCGCGGCGACCCTCAGTCGCCGCGTTTGTGTGCGCGCTCGACGAGCTTGCGCACGTTGCCGAGGTTGCCGCAGTCGTCGTCCATCTGTGCGATCCGCTGCCGTGCGAAGGCAGCACCGAGCTCGCCGCGCACCTGGTCGCTGAGATCATGGCGCGCGGGGTTGAGGATCTCGCGCTCCTCCTCATCGAGGTGGTGGTGCACCGCCTCGGAGAGCGCCTTGATGGCCTCGCCGAAGTCCTCGCTGCCGGTGTCCTTGATCTCGAGCACCGCCAGCAGTGCCTCGTGACCCTCGTCGTGCTCGTGCTTGCCGTGCTCGGCCTCGTCGGTGTCGATCGCGCGCTTCTTGCGGAACTGCGGGTAGACCACCTTCTCCTCGGCCTCGGCGTGCGCCACGAGCACTCGGGACAGGATCGTGCGCAGACCCTCGCGGTCGTTCGTCTCGTCGCGAAGCTGCCGCAGCAGCTCCTCGAAGATGCGGTGGTCGTCGAGGATCAGGTCGATCACGTCACCCTCGGTCGGGCGGGGGATCACGTCGGCCATGGGTTGATGTTCCTCCAGATTCGTGGCAGCGGAGAACGCGGCAAGGTCGCACCGCGCCCCGCGGTGCCGGACTGAACCTACCCGTCCGTACTCTCGGCTATGCAGGGGCGTCCAGGCTCGCGATGTCCTCGTCGTCCAGCTTCAGCGTTACCGCGGCCGCCGAGTCGTGTACGGACGCGGTTCGGCTGGCACCTGGGATCGGTATCACCGCCGGCGACTTGGCCAGCATCCAGGCCAGGCAGACACGTTGCGGGCTCACGCCGTACTTCTGCGCGACCTCACCGAACGCCGCCGTCGTACTCCCGACGTCCTTGGCCCCGCGCAGCCCGCCGAGCGGCGACCAGGGCATGAACGCGAGGCCCAGCTCTGCGCACAGCTCCAGCTCCGGTTCGCTGCTGCGGAAGGCCGGGCTGTACTGGTTCTGCACGCTGACCAGCGCGTCGCCGAGGATGTCGTGCGCGATCCGGATCTGCTCGAGGTCGGCGTTGGAGATCCCGGCGCGCTGGATCAGGCCGGCGTCGAGCAGGTCGCGCAGGGCGCCCATCGTCTCCGCGTACGGCATCTCGGGGTCGGGGCGGTGGTGCTGGTAGACCTCTATGGAGTCGACGCCGAGCGCGCGACAGGAGTTCTCGGCGGCGACGCGCAGGTAGTCGGGCCGGCCGTTGAGGCCCCAGGCCACGCCCTCGCGGGTGTGTCCGCCCTTGGTCGCGACCAGCACGTCGGAGGTGTCCCCGTCGTACGACTTCAGCGCCTTGGCGACGATCTGCTCGTTGTGGCCGGGCGCGTGGTCGCGTGGGGTGTAGGCGTCGGCGGTGTCGATGAGCGTGATGCCCTCGTCCAAGGCGGCGTGGACGACCTGGATGGCCGCCCCCTCGTCCGGGCGTTGGTCGGTCGACAGGTGCATGGCGCCGAGCCCGATCGCGCTGACCTGCCTGTCTCCGATGCGTCGCTGCTCCATCCCCCGACCCTATCGGGGGTGGCTGGCGCACCAACCGGTCACGTACGCCAGTGTCATCGCGCGCTGCCCTGTCGCCTGTGACCCGGTTAGGGCTCCTGTCCCTCGCCGGACAGCACCGGCGTTGCCTCAACGACTCGCACCGGCACCGGCGGGCCGCCGATTCGCACGGTCTGCGGGATCTCCTGCCATGGCCCACCGTCGACCCGGAACTCGGCCGCGTACGTCACGTCGACGCTCGGCCGCACCGTCACCTGCGCGTCGGAGTACGCGTGCGTGACCTCCAGCCCGGGATAGGGACTGCCCGCGGACTCGGTCGCGTCTGCCCCTCCGTCGCCGAACGTCCAGTGGAAGCGCGTCGGCTCCGCGCGCACGTCGACCGTCTGGCCGAGCAGCGTGATCTGGCGTTCGAAGGCCTCTGGCTCGGCGTAGAAGTTGGTCCGGAAGTTCACCAGCGTCTTGTCCTCCGGCTGCACCTGCACCCGCAGGCTCGGCAGGCCCATGCGCTCGACTTCACGGAGGACCATCTGCCAGGTCACCGTCGGGACCGCGGGCGCGACCGTCACGCTCGCCGGCGGATTGTCCGGGTCGAAGCACTCTTCGCCTGCGTATTGCCACGGACCAGCGGTGGAGGTGGCCGGTCCTGACACCTCCACCTCGCGAACAAACTGAGAAGCTAAGACACCACCCTCACAAGCCCGCACCATTCCGCACTGCGGAGCAGATTGAAGCGTTTCCGCATCGCCGGCTCCGCACAGTGGCTGCAACTGAGTTTCGGTGTATGTGTATGGAAACTCGGTGCCGGCTTCCGTGGTGGAGGAGACTCCGCCTGCATCATCCTCCAAGGAGGAGCCACGGCTAACTGTGAATCCCTCGAGAAGCACATCTTCGGCCCCAGCACTACCAGTGACCTCTGAATCCGGCTGCTCGCTAGCCAGACTCTGTGGACCGCTTGCAAGCACTGCAATGACGAGAAGCGTGAGGAGGCAGCACGATGCTCCCAGCCTCTTCGGCACCTTTCTCATGCGACGCGATCCATCCTGGTCACAACCCATCCGGTGCCCACTTCCCGTGCGTACACGGAGATTGAGAAACGTCCGCCGGAGAGGCGCCGCGGCCGGGCGCTGGAGGTGTCCCGCACTGTATGGGGCCTCGCGCGAATGCCCAAAGCTATGAGCCATGTACGCGGCTTCCCTGATCGAAGGGCGGAGTACCGCGTGACACGCCAGTCGTACCCCCGGATTGAGCCACCGTGACCATAAATGCGTCGCACGGTCCCCGCGGTGCTTAGACACGACTGACAACGTTCCCCGCTGAATCTTCGCAAGGAACCCACGTCGCCCGTACTCGCGGCGTGGTTCATCAAGTCGACGTAGAAGACAGCAAAGGCCACGGCGCCGGCCTTGGTGGGCTTCTGCGCACTTGCCGGCAGGGGCGGTGGCGTGGGCGTCGGGGCTGACGTGGCGGGTGTCGTGCTGGCCGGCTCCGAGGGCGGCGATGCCGACGGCTCGGCTCCGGAGCAGCCGGCCAGCAGCAACGCGCCGGCAACGACGCTCACCAGCCAACCCGGTCTCGACACGCTGGTTCCTCTCAGCCCGGCGCTCTGAAGTTCCGGGCCAAAATAGCCGCATTCAGACCGAGACGACACCCCGCGACCCAATGCCTGTGGACACGGCCCCGGCGAAGGCACGAAGGGTCACGCGCAAGGCGAGAATCGCGTGACGGAGCGTGTCACGCGGCCCCGCCGGGCAACCGGCCGAGCAAGCGCCCGGCGCCCAGCCCTCAGTCGAGGTAGTCGCGCAGGACCTGGGACCGGGAGGGGTGCCGGAGCTTCGACATGGTCTTCGACTCGATCTGGCGGATGCGCTCACGCGTCACGCCGTAGACCTTGCCGATCTCGTCCA
>DATMEB010000282.1:0-6767 GCA_035557095.1 Nocardioidaceae bacterium
GACGGGTCGACACCCGCGGAGCCTCCGCCGGAGCCGACCGCGAGCGCGACCCCGCGGATCAACCTCAACGACGTCGCCGTCGGCTCGGCCGCGCTCGCCGAACGCGCCGGTCTGTACATCTGCGGGGACTCGATCGTCGCCTCGGCCCCGGCCGGCGGGATCCAGGGCGACTCGTTCGTGGTCTTCGACATCGCGACCCGCGTCGGCGAGATCACCCACGTCCAGCTGCCGCGACGCCTGCAGCCCAACGCGCGCTGGCTGCTCACCACCGAGTGCGTGCACCCCCGCGGGGGCGAGCCGTTCATCTCGGTGGCCTACCAGGAGATGCCGCTCACGCCCACGGGCGGTGGCGGCGTCCGCGCGGCGTACACCCTCGACGGTGAGCGGCTGTGGATGCGCTCCGACCTGAACCAGCCCGCAGTCGTGGTCGACGACGTGCTGGTCCTGGGGTCGGCACCCGAGCAGCCGGAGAGCGCGGTCGACCTGCGAACCGGCGAGACCATCGCCACCTTCGACCCGTCGGTGCAGGCACGCACGGTCGTCTCCGGCAACCGGATGGTCGTCCGCGGCCTCACCGGGCCTCCGGTGCTGATGAGTCTCGCGGGCCGCAGGATCGCGACGCTGCACCAGGCCTCGTCGTTCAACGCCGACGGCGGGTTGCTCTTCGGTGTCATCCCCGCGGCGCTGCCCGACACCGAGCTCCTCGAGGAGGAGCCGCCCCCCGACGAGGAGACCGGCGGCCTGACCGACGCGAGCCCCTCCCCGTCACCGACGCAGACCGGGCCGCCCGCGGCCGGGACGAGGCTGCCTCGCGGTGAGGTCCGGGCCTACTCGCTGCGCACCGGCCGGCCGCAGTGGCGGCTCGGCATCGCGCCGGACCCGCTGGGCCTGCCCACCGTGGAGCCGCGGACGGGGGTCGTCGTGATCGTCGACGTCGACGGCCTCGCGCACGGCATCGACCCCAGGAGCGGCCTGCAGATGTGGCGCGCGCCGACCGAGCTGGAGAGCCCGCGGGTCACCGCTGCCGGAGGCATCGTCGTGTTCGACCGGCTCGACGACCCGTTCCAGAAGCTGCTCGACTCGCGTACCGGGCTGCCGCTGCCCGAGCAGGAGGAGGCGATCGTCGACGTGCGGGCACCGGGGGCGCTGCAGATCATCGACGGAGTGGCCAGGCTGGTGCCACTGTCCCGGCTGCGAACCCCACCCACGACCGAGGAGCCGACCGACTGATGCGCAGGAACGTTCTGATCACCGGGGCGAGCTCCGGTCTCGGCGAGGGCATGGCCCGGATCTTCGCCGCCGGAGGACACAACCTCGCACTGTGTGCGCGTCGCAGCGAGCGGCTGGACAAGCTCAAGGCCGAGCTCGAGGGCGAGCACCCCGGTATCACCGTCGCGGTGCGGTCCCTGGACGTCAACGACCACCCCCTGGTGTTCGAGGTGTTCCACGCCTTGCATGCGGAGCTGGGCGGGCTCGACCGCATCGTCGTCAACGCCGGGATCGGCAAGGGAGCTCCGGTCGGCAGCGGGCGGTTCGCGGTCAACGCCGAGACAGCGCAGACGAACTTCGTCGGCGCGCTCGCGCAGTGCGAGGCCGCGATGGAGATCTTCCACGCCGCCGGCGCCGGCCACCTGGTGGTGGTCTCGTCGATCCAGGCCGTTCGCGGCTTCCCCGGTGCGATGGCGACCTACGCCGCGAGCAAGGCCGGCGTGGCCGCACTCGCCGAGGGCATCCGATGCGACGTCGTCGGCACCCCGATCAAGGTCACGACCCTGCTGCCGGGCTACATCCGCTCGGAGATGACCGCGGGGGTCCGCGGCGCGCCGTTCATGGTCGACAACGAGACCGGCAGCCGTGCCCTGGTCGACGCGATCGAGAAGGAGGGCGCGACCGCGGCGGTGCCGCCGTGGCCGTGGCGGCTCGTCGGCCCGGTGCTGAAGGTGCTGCCGCGTTCGGTCGTACGCCGGATGCTCTGACCGCGTCGGGCTGCTCAGTCGCCGAAGCGCAGCGCGAAGTCCTCGAGCACGATCGAGGCCAGCGGTCGCCGCCCGCACAGCTCGGCGAACGGTCCGTCGGCCGGGAAGTCCCAGCGCGCCCGCGCGCGCCGGATGCGCGCCGTACCCGACAGTGGGGCGAGCACCGTCTCGTGGTCGTCGCCACCCTCGCGTCGTTGTGCCGTACGCGAGCGGAACGGCAGCCGGCCGGGAAGGCCGCGGCCCAGGACGAACTCCGCGCTCGCCACCGGACCGTGCTCGTCGCGAGCCTCGCCGCGAAACGCCGGACCGTGCTTCAGCGTGAACTCCGCGAGGTCCTTCGGGATGGCCCACAGCGCGCGCCCGCCGTCACGGGAGGCGGTGGAGTCGACCCAGATGTCGCTGATCGTGACACCGAGCCGCGGGCCCACGCGGGTCGGTGTCGCGCGCAGCAGCTCGGCGTAGGTGAGCTCGCCGCCCTCCTGGTAGTCGACGAAGGCGGTGCCCACCAGACGGTGCCCGAGGCGCCACAGCGAGAGGAACAGCTGCCCGCGCAACGACCACGGCGAGGGCGGGTAGTCGCCCGAGGGCGACGACGGCGTCGGGTCCATCGTCTGGCTACCCTAGTGCCCGCTGGGCGGCGCGCAGCAGGGCAAACGTTGCTGGTCGGGGCACTGGCACCACGAGCGGACACTGGGGGGCGCACATGACGACGGTTCGGCTGCTGGCGGCGGGGTTGGCCGCAGGCCTGCTGACTGCCTGCACGGGGGGTCCGCTGGGGGAGAGCCCCGAGGACCTGGCCGCCGGCGCCGCACAGACCTTCCTGGACGGGTGGTCCTCCGGCGACGTCGCGCAGGCCGCCCGGCAGACCGACGCACCGGCGGCTGCGCGCGAGCAGCTCGCCGACGTGCAGGACAGCCTGCAGATCACGCGCACGACGTACGAGCCGGCCGGTGAGGCGACCTGCTCGGAGGCGCGCTGCACGCAGCGGGTGCGGCTCACCCACACGCTGGCCGGCATCGGCGAGTGGAGCTACGACACGACGGTCCGCGTCACCCGGCCCGCCGACGACGAGGCGGAGGGCTTCGTCGTGGCCTGGAGCCCGCAGGTGGTCCATCCGCGGCTGACCGATGAGACGGACCTCTCGCGGGAGCGCACACTGCCGGCCAGGGCGTCGATCCTCGACCGGGACGGTGCGAAGCTCACCCGCAACGGCGAGGTGTTCCGGATCGGGGTGGTGCCGCGCAAGGTGCGGCCCGAGACCTACCCCGACATCGAGCGGCTGCTCGACGTCGACGCCGCGGGGCTGCGCGACAGCGTGCAGGCGGCCGAACCCGACTGGTTCGTCCCGGTGATCACGTTGCGCGAGTCCGACTACCGTCCGGTGTCCGACGAGCTGCTGCAGGTACCGGGCATCGCCGTCGATACCGACGTCTGGTCGCTGCCGCCGACCTCGACGTGGGGGCGCGCACTGCTCGGCACCGTCGCGCCCGCCACCGCGGAGACGCTGAAGAGCGCCGGACCGATGGCGTCGTCGGCCGACGCCCTGGGTGTCTCCGGGCTGCAGCTGGCCTACCAGGAGGAGCTGGCCGGCACCCCCGGCGGCAGCGTGCTCCTCGTCGACGCGGAGTCCGGCGGGGAGCTCGCGACGCTGTACACCGCACGACCTCGACGCGGCGAACCGCTGCGTACGACGCTGGACCGGGAGGTGCAGTCAGCGGCCGAGCGGGCCGTGCAGGCGCAGTCCAAGCTGACCGCTATGGTCGCGGTCGACGCCCGCAGCGGCGACGTCCTCGCCAGCGCGGTGGGTCCGGGCATCCAGTCCTACGACACCGCGCTGCTGGGCCAGTACCCACCGGGGTCGACGTTCAAGGTCGTCTCCACCGCCGCGCTGCTGCAGCGCGACGCGGTGCGACTCGACGAGCCGGCGCAGTGCCCGGCGACCACGACCGTGGAGGGGAAGTCGTTCAAGAACTACGACGACTTCGAGGCGCTGCCGCCCGGCGGCACGTTCGCCGACGCGTTCGCGGCGTCGTGCAACACCGCGATCGTGTCGCGTGCGCAGGGGCTCGGCGACCAGGCCGTGCACGAGACTGCCGAGCTGTTCGGCATCGGCGGCGAGTGGGACCTCGGGGTCGACGCGTTCAGCGGCTCGGTGCCGAGCAGTACCAGCGAGGTCGACCGGGCCGCCTCGATGATCGGGCAGGGCCGGGTGCTGATGAGCCCGCTGGCGATGGCGATGGTGGCCGCCGGGGTCGACTCCGGGACGCCGAAGGCCCCACGGCTGCTCCCGGACCACACCGGTGAGGAGCCGACGTACGCGCCGCTGCCCGACGAGCTCGCGCGGTCACTGCGCTCGCTGATGCGGCGGGTGGTCACCCAGGGCACGGCGACCGAGCTGGACCTGCCCGGGCCGCCGGTGCACGCCAAGACCGGCACCGCGGAGTTCGACTCCGACGACCCGTCGAAGACGCACGCGTGGATGATCGGGTTCCGCGGTGACCTGGCGTTCGCCGTGCTCGTCGACCACGGTGCCTCCGGCAGCGAGGACGCCGCGCCGGTGGTGCGCACGTTCCTGCAGTCGCTACCCGGCTGACCTCGCGCGGACGAGCTCAGAAGGCCACCCGAGGTCAGACCTCACGCTGGTGCGGCCACCGCCCCTGGTCGAGCTCGGCGAGCGCGGTCAGCAGCGGTACGCCGGTGACCCGCGGCAGGTCCTCGCGGTTGCAGCGCTGGGCCAGGTCGGGCTCGTTGGGCCAGGAGCCGATGATGAGCCCGCTCGGCTCGATCCCGCGGTGCCGCAGGGCCTCGACGGCGAGCTCGGTGTGGTTGAGGGTGCCGAGGTCGGGCGAGGTCACCACGAGCACGTCCACGTCGGCGTTGCGCGCCCGCAGGTCCAGGATCAGGTCGATGATCGTGCCGCCCTCGCGGTCGAGGCGTACCAGCACACCGCCGGTGCCCTCGACGAGGACGACGTCGCCGCGGACGGCCGCGACCCGCTCGGCGAGCTCGGCCACGGTAGGGATCTCGACGTCGCGCAGCCGCGCGGCGGAGTCCGGAGCCAGCGGGTCCTCGAGGCGGACGAACTCGTGGATGTCGAAGACGCCGCTCAGCGCCGCGATCTCGTCGACGTCGCCGCCCGGCTCGCCACCGAGCAGGCCGGTCTGCACGGGCTTGACGACCGCGACGTCGAGGTCGTGCGCGGAGTACGACGTCGCCAGCGCCGCGGTCACCACGGTCTTGCCGACACCGGTGCCTGTACCGGTGACCACGACGAACCGCTTCATCCGGCGACGACCTTGGTCAGCACGGCAGCGGCGTCGTCGAGGTCGGGCCCGGCCAGGCGGGCCGACGCGGTGAGCCGCAGCCGGCTGATCCCGTCGGGAACCGACGGTGGCCGGAAGCAGCCGACCCGCAGCCCGCTCTCGGCCAGCTCGGCCTGTGCGGTCACCGCCTCGCGCGGGCCGGCGACGGGCACCGAGAGCACTGCGCCGGCCGGGGGGTCGACGCCGACGGCGTCGGCGAGCGTGAGCGCGCAGGCACGCGCACGCTCGGGCAGCTCCGGCTCGGCCTCGACGATGCGCAGGGCCTCGAGCGCACCGCCGGCGGCCGGAGGTGCGAGCCCGGTGTCGTAGATGAACGGCCGCGCCCGGTTGACCAGGTGCTGAGCTAGCGCGGGCGAGCCGAGCACCGCGCCCCCCTGCGACCCCAGCGCTTTCGACAGCGTCACCGTGACCACGACGTCGACGACACGGGCCAGCCCGAGTGCGGCGACCATGCCCTCGCCGCGACGCCCGGCGACCCCGAGCGCGTGTGCCTCGTCGACGACCAGCGTTGCGTCGTGGCGGTGGCACACCTCGGCGAGCGCGGCCAGCGGTGCCGCGTCACCGAGGACCGAGTAGACCGACTCGCACAGGACGAGCGCGCGCGACTCCGGGCGGGATGCCAGCGCGTCGTCGACCGCGACGACATCGCTGTGCGGCACGACCTGCACCCGGCCGCGGGCGAGGCGGCAGGCGTCGACCAGCGAGGCGTGTACGTGCGCGTCGGAGACCACCAGCGTGTCGGAGTCGGCCAGCGCGGTGACCGCGCCCAGGTTCGCGTGGTAGCCGGTGGAGAACACCAGGGCCGCCTGCTGCCCGCAGAACGCCGCGAGCTGCGACTCCAGCTCGGCGTGCAGGTGCAGCGACCCGGTGACCAGGCGGGAGGCGCCGGCGCCGGCGCCCCATTCCTGCGCGGCGTCCGCCGCCGCGGCGCTGACCCGCGGGTCGGTGGCTAGCCCGAGGTAGTCGTTGCCGGCGAGGTCGAGCATCCCGGCGTGCGCCGGGCGCGGCCGCAGCTTCCGGGTCAGCCCGGCCTGCTCGCGCTGGGTGGACCGCGCCGCCAGCCAGTCCTCGAGGTTCACGAGCGCACCGCCTCGATGATCGCCGAGCAGATCTGGGCCACGTCGTCGTCGGTGCAGACGTACGGCGGCATCGTGTAGACGAGGTCGCGGAACGGGCGCAGCCAGACGCCGGCGTCGAGGGCGGCCGCCGTGGCCCGCTGCACGTCCACCGGCCGGTCGAGCTGCACGACGCCGACGGCACCCAGCACCCGCACGTCCTGCACGCCGTCGAGCTCCGCCAGCGGCCGGAGCCCCGCCTCCAGCCCGGCGGAGACCTCCGCGACCCGGCCGGCCCAGTCGCCGGCGGTCAGCAGGTCGAGCGAGGCGCAGGCGACGGCGCAGGCGAGCGGGTTGCCCATGAACGTCGGCCCGTGCATCAGCACGCCCGACTCGGAGGCCGACACGTCGGC